>CAZRIS010000086.1:0-2617 GCA_964600205.1 uncultured Candidatus Peribacteria bacterium
TATAGCAAGACCAAAAGAAAATGAGAATTCTATTTGATTTTTACCTATTGAAAGAGAAAAAATTTGAGAATTAATTAATGATTGAAATATTGATGTTTTTAGATATTTTTATCCAGATAAAAAAGATGTTTATTCTTGGTGGAGTTTTAGAGCTAGAGCTAGAGAAAGAAATGTTTGATGGAGAATTGACTATTTTGTAGTTGATAAAGATTTTATAAAATATGTAAAAGATATAGAATATATGATGGATGTAAAATGAAGTGACCATTGTCCAGTCAAATTATTATTAAAATAATAAAATGAATAAATTATTTGAAAAATATTTACCAGATTGATATGAAATTCTTGGAATTATTCATGAACATTGGATAAAAATAGTAGATAGACTAATATTAAATGTTATTTTACTTGTGTTAATTCCAAGTTTTTTGTATTATTATTCTATAAAAATACAAGAATTAATTCCTTTTTATTATTTTGAAATTTATCTTATTTTTATGTATTTCAAAATAATTTATGATATACTTGACTGGTATTATGATGTTTGGATTATAACAAATAATTGAGTAGTGGATTTAAATTGGTCATTATTTAAAACAAAAATAGAAACAATAGCTTATGAAAATATAGAATGAATTGAAATTGAACAAGATTGAATTATTGATAAAATTTTAAATAAATGAGATATAGTTATACATAAATTTTGAGATGAAGAATTAAGAATAATTGATGCTATAGCTCCTTTTTCCTCAATTAATATGATAGAAGAACATTTAAATCAAAATACAAATGATGAAGAAGAAATAGATAAATTTGATTTAGTTATGGATACTTTAGCTTGAGTAGTAAAAGAATATTTAAATAATAAATCACCTAATATGCCTCCTTGTGAAAAAAAATATAATAATGAAGAAAACAATTTAGAACAAGAATTAGAAAATATAAAAAAACAAGATTGAGTTATTGATTTAAGATAAATAAAAACTATAATACTTCTAAAAATGAAGTATTTTTTTTTATAAAAAAATTATGAACCAAAAAATAAAAAAAATCCTAAAAAATCTACCAAGTGAAGCTTGAATTTATCAATTTTTCAATAATAAGTGAGAAATAATTTATATCTGAAAATCTGTAAATCTAAAATCAAGAGTAAATTCTTATTTTAATTGAAAAGCAAAACTAAATTTTGCTAAAAAACAAATGGTTGAAAAAATAGCTGATATAAAATATATTTTGGTAGAAAATGAAACTGAAAGCCTGATTTTGGAAACAAATCTAATAAAAAAACATCTTCCAAAATATAATATTTTGATGAAAGATTGAAAAAATCATATTTATATAAAAATAACAGATGAAGAATACCCAAAAATTATAAAAACTAGAAAAAAAACAAAAGATTGAGAGTATTTTTGACCATATATTTCAAGTCAAGATATAGATAATATTTTGAAAGTTATAAAAAAAATTTTTGGTTATTGAGTTTGAGAACACAATTTTTTTAAAAATAAAAATTCTTATAATTTAGATAAATATTTATTTGAATGAAATAATGTAGATATATTTGGAAAAAATATTTGAGAAAAAGAAATAAAAAAATTATATTTAGAAAAATTAGAAGAAATAAAAAAATTTTTAAAATGAGATTATAAGCAAGTTATAGAAAAACTTAGAGAAAAAATGATGAATTTTGCTAGAAATCAAGAATTTGAAAGGGCAAACATTATAAAAAAACAAATTGAAAGTATAGAAGCTTTAAACGAAAAACAAATTGTAAGAGAAGGAATTATTTGAGATTTTAATGTGATTAATTATCTTGAAAAATATGATAAAATTTTTATTTGAAAAATAGAAATTAGAGACTCAAAAATTATTTGATTTTATCCTTATGAAATAGAAAATAATCTTTGAGAAAGTATTGAAAAAATTTTAGAAAATTTTGTAAAAAGGGAGTATTTAAATTCTATTTTAGAAAATTCAGATACTAAAAAACCAACATTAATTATTTCAAAAAAAATAGAGTTAAAAGAAAAAATTTTTGAGAAAATAAAAATAGAAGTTCCCAAAAAATGAACAAAACTAGATTTACTAAAAATGTGTTATAAAAATATTTATGAATTTGCTTATAAAAAACATCTTGCAAGTCTTTCAACAAAAAGATTTACAAAACAAACAATGAAAAATTTACTTCATATTTTATGATTTGAAAGAATAAATAAAGATATAATTTTTGAATGTAATGACATAAGTCATATTTCTTGAAATTATACAGTTGCTTCAAGAAGTGTAATTGAAAATTGAAAAACCAATCCTTCAAAATATAGAAAATTTAAGATAAAAACTCTAAAAGAATGAGAAATAAATGATTTTGATTCTATGAGAGAAATAGCAAAAAGAAGAATTTTAGAGCTTGAAAAATTATGAAATTATCCAGATTTAATAATTATTGACTGAGGAAAAGCTCAGCTTAGTTCTGTTTATGAAACAGTAGAGATGTTTGGAAAAAACATCTCAAAAAATGAAACAAAAAAAAGATGTATTAGCAATACATCTCTACATTTTAATAAAAAAATCCAATTAGTTTGAATAGCAAAAAAAGAGGAAATTTTGTATGTGATAG
>CAZRIS010000087.1:0-2529 GCA_964600205.1 uncultured Candidatus Peribacteria bacterium
TTTTTATTTATTTGATTGAAAAAATAGAAAAAAAGTAGAGTATAAATATTTACTTGAAAATTTAAAAAAAACATATTTTTGAAATAAGGCTTTGAGATTGTTAAATAGAACTTTAAATTTATTAAATTTTTAAAAGAGCAGTTTTAAAACTGCTCTTTTTATTTTTGTATAACAAATTTTATATTATCAAAAAATTTTGATACATTTTTTAGAAAAAATGGTCTTACTTCTATTTTTGCATCACTAATTTTGGGGTTATTTATAAGAATTTTTTCTGCTTTATCTATACTTAATCAAGCAATTGTATTTTTCAATCTTTTTACAAAATTATCATCATTATTTTCAAAATTATATTCTACTAAATATTCTACTTCTATAGTAGCTTTTAAGTAAAATGGATTATCTTGTCTATAAATTATATTTGAAATTCTTATAGAATTTTTATCTATTGAAATTATTTTTTGTTTTTCTGGAATTATTGATTCTTCTATATCTTTTTTTAATTTCGAAATTATAGAATCAACATTGTAAATATAGCTTTTTACTTTTATACTTCAAGATAGATTAAAACTTTTTATTTTGTCTCATTCTTTTATATTTCACAATATTTGAGTTTTTAAATCATAAAAATCTACTATATTATTTATATCAAGAATTTTATAAGTTACATTATTTTCTTTGTTTATTTTATCTATTTTATTTTCTAGAGATTTTATAGCTTTTCTTTTTAATTTTTCTTTTAAAATTTTTATTGAGTCATCTAAGTCTTTTTTTGTTACTATATGGGTATATTCATCTTTTCAATCTTGAATTTTTGAAATTACTTTTGCAAATAGTAAATCTCTTTGATTTTCTTTTAATCAAGGTAAGATAAGTATAGTTCAAGTTTTTATTTTATTTGCTTTTTTTCAGATAAAATCTCAAAATTTATCAAATGTTTTTGCAGTTAAAATAACTTCTTTTATTCAAGGTATTAACTCTCTATTTTTATTTTTTATAGCAGGAGGAATTTGAATCCATTTTTTATTTTCAAATAAAAGTCATTTAGGAGTTAAAAATCTACTATTTGGTTTTAGTTTTACTTTATCTGGAAATTTGTTTATTATTTGTACTTTTATTTTTGCTCTATTTTCTTCTTTTTGTTCTATTCAAGTTGTATTATAAGTGTAAATTACATCTGCTTTTGCATAAATTTCTTTTACTTGTTCAAATTTTGGGTTTGAATTTTCTTTTTTTGTAAAGATAAAATTTTTTGATTTTGTATCTATTTCTATTTCTGGAGTGATATAAACTATTGTTTTATTAAGAGAGAAAAAGAATAAGTATAAAAAAATTAAGCTGACAGTAATTAAGATAAAAATTAAAGTTACAATATTTACTTTTTCTTTTTTGTATAGATAATATTTTTTCTTTAGTTCTTTTATTTTTTTATTTTTAAATATTTTTTTTCAAAATAGATTAAATCATCTTTTTACTTCATATTTAAAATATTCAAAAAAACTATAGTTATACTTTATAATATTTTTTTCATCCAAGAAATCCTTATTTTTTATAAAACTATATTTTATTCATAATTTTTTTAATAATTTTTTAGAAGCTATATCGGTTGTAATTATTATTAATTTTTTGTCTTTTAGGAAATTTTGAATTGCTTTTAAATAAAATGAATTATATAAAATATGATGTCAGAATGGAATTTCTAACATCACTTTATTGTCTTTTTTTGAAATATTATTTTTTATTTTTTCTAATACTTCAAATATAGAATCATCTTTTTTTATTTTTATATTCATACTTTAAATCTTATTAATTTTTTATATATTATTTTAAAGTTTTTAAAATTCAAATTTTAATAATCTTTTTCTACTCTATATTTTAGTTTTTCTATTTTTTTTATCATAAACAAAATTCAGTCATCAGAATCTATTGGTAAAATATTATATTCTAAATTATTTTTATCTAAATACTCCCAAAAATCTCACATTTTATCTCTAAATTTTATAACATCATCTACTACTATAATTCAATTTAATTTCACTTTATCATAAACTAAATCAAAAAAATCTTTAGTTCTTCTTTTCATTCAATCAATAAATACAAAGTCAAAAGTCTCATTTAGTTTGGGAATTTCAAATAAAGCATTTCCTTTAATAGAAGTAATAATATTTTCCATTCAAGCTTTTTTTATATTTTCTAAAACTTGCTTTTGAGATGGTTCACTAAATTCTATTGTAGTTAATTTTCAAGAAGTTTTTTCTAAAGCAAGTCCAAATTGTATAGCAGAAAATCAATTTGCACTACCAATTTCAAGCATATTTTGAGTATTTTGCAAAAGTATCAAATCTTTTAGAAATCTTGCATTTTTGTCTGTAATATTTGGAATTTCATTTTTTATTCAGTATTCTCTTAGTTGTTTAATAAATTCTTGTCTATTCATTATTAAAAATTAAGTTATATTTTTTGTATTTTATATTTTTTTTAATTTTTTTAAAGAAAAAATTTGCTTTTTTACTCTTTTTTATTTATAAT
>CAZRIS010000088.1:0-2510 GCA_964600205.1 uncultured Candidatus Peribacteria bacterium
GGGGGAGAAATATAATTTAAATAAAACTTATGAAAAAAATACTTGATTTTATAATAATTTTTTTACTTGTTTTTTTGCTTGTAAATTATTTTAATTGAAATAAGCAAGAACAAAATAAACTAGATTATATAGTAACTCTTACTAGTAAAAATTATAAAATTCCAGCTTCTGTGAAATTAAATATTACAAATAACACTAATTCTTGAATAGTTATTAATACTTGTAAAAATATAGAAGTTACTTTTTTAGGAAATAAACAAAATTTTGATAAAGATTTTTGTAAAGATATAAAAATTAATCCAAAAAAAACAAAACAAATTGATTTTTCAAAAGAATATAAGAAGTTTTTTAATCCTTGAGAATATTCTATAACAACTAGTATTTGAGATAAGAAATTTACTCAAAGTTTTAATGTAGAAGTAAGATGAACTATTACTAAATTATTTGTTTATTTATTTTATGCTCCAGCTTATAATCTTATAATAATTTTGATAGAATTATTTAAAGGAAGTCTTTGATGGGCTATAATAACTATAACAATTATTTTAAGAAGTATTTTGCTTTGGCCTCAACATAAAATGCTTGTTTCACAAAAAAAATTGCAAGCTTTACAGCCAAAAATAAAGGAAATTCAAGAAAAATATAAATGAAATCATCAAATGCTTGGGTTAAAAACTATGGAACTTTATAAAAAAGAACAAGTAAATCCAATGGGGTCTTGCTTTTTTATGCTTATTCAAATGCCTATTTTACTTGTAATTTATAATATTATTTTATATATAAAAGATCCTTCAAATCATTATTATCTTTATAATTTCTTAAAAGATTTTGATTTCAATAGTATAAATTATAATTTTTTCTGAATAGATTTAATCTGAAAATGAGGAACTACTTGAATCATTTTAGGTATAATAGTTGCTATATTGCAATTTACACAAATAAAATTATCAATGGCAAATAATAAAAATAATAACAAATGATTAGTTTTGGAAAAAAAGAAATGAGCTAATGACTATAATTCTATGATGCCTGATCCTGAAGTAATGAATAAAGTAATGCTTTTTTGAATGCCATTAATGGTTTGATTTTTTACTTATAGTTTTCCTGCTTGACTTGGTATTTATTGGTGAATTTCTACACTTTTTATGATAGTTCAACAATTAATAGTAAATAATAAAAATAAAAAGTCTAGTTAAAATTTTGTTAAAAAGTTGACTTTTTATGTTAAAATTAATATTATATGAGAGTTAATATTACATTTTAATAAAAAATATTATGTTAAATAAAAAAGCTTTAGGATTAGCTGCATTAGCTTTATTTGCATTTTCTTCTAGTGTAAGTGCAGAGTATAAAGAAATTTCTTGTTCTTCTGATCCATTATTTGAACAATATTCTTGTAATCAATGTTTTGATTGAGGAGCTCAAAAAGCATGAGCAAATATTGGTTTCTTAAATGATATATGGAAAAATGATAATGATAATAAACAAATTTTATACAAAGATGAACAAGTAATGCCTGTAATGAATTCTATAAATAAAACTGTTTGGGAACAAATTCCTTCTTCTGAAAATTTTTGGGAATATACAAAAGAATTAGAAAAATATTATAATAGTGATGAAGATGGTTATATTTTACCAGCAAAGACTTCTGTTTCTTGGTTACAATCAAAAGAAGGTTATGCATATAATTTAAAATCAACAAATGCAAAAAAAGGTGATCCAGTATGACTTTTAGTTTATACTATAAAAGTTCATAATATTGAATGACAAGATAATATAAAAGTAGAACCAATGGTTCATAAAGAATGTGTATTATTTAAATCTGCTTCTTCTGTGAAAACAGAAGCTCCAGTTGTAAAACAAAAACCTAAAAAATTACCAAAAACTTGACCAGAAGATATTTTACTTTTAATTTTAGCTATGATATTAGCTTTTGGGGTATTAAAATTTTCTAGAAAGAATTCTTAATTTATATTAAACAATAAAAATATAAAAAGTCTAGTAAAAATACTAGACTTTTTTTTGTTAAATGTGTTATTATATAGTTGTTATTTAAAAAACAAAAACAAATTTATATTTTTAATTATAATAATTATGTTACACATTATAAGACAAATAAAATGATGATTTATTAATTTAGTAGAAGCTAGGTTTAATACAGAAGGTTTTGTATCAAAATTTGATAGAGATACAAATCAAAAATTAAATGTAGATGAATTTACTGATTTAATAAATTCTTTAGCAGAAAGAAATGAAGAATTATATTCTGAAAAATATGAAATATTAAATTCTTTATTAGATGAAGCTATTGCAAAATGAGATATTGAAAAACAAAGAGTTATAGAGGCTTTAAGAGATAGACAAGAATGAGAAATTCAACAAGTTACAGATTATTATGATTGACAAAAAAGTTCTGTTGTAGAAGGTACTAGAAATAGTACTACTATAGAAAAAACTTCTTCAAGATTTTTATCAGTTGCAAAAGATATTGATTTAAATCATACTTGAAG
>CAZRIS010000089.1:0-2510 GCA_964600205.1 uncultured Candidatus Peribacteria bacterium
TAAAATAAATAATCCTGAAGATTTTATAGATAAAGCAGAAGAATTTAAATCTATTTATGAACCATTAAAAAATATAGATTTTTTTCAAAAAAAATTTTGAAATTTCTATAATCAATTAATAAAAAAATTAGAAGAATTACAAAAAAATATATTAAAAATAACTCAAGAAAAAGAAAGAATAAAATATGAGATTCAAAAAACATTTAAAAAATGACCAGCAAATAATGTAAATTATAATCCACAAACAAAAGAAGAAAATTAACTCTCTTCTTTTATTTTGCTTCAAACCAAGTCTTTCAAATTCATAAATCAGCTTTTAATTTTATAGGATAATCCTTTAAAACATTTTCCATAATATTTTTTACTTCTTTTCATAAAAAATCTTCTTCTCAAGGATAAACATCAAAAATAAGCTCATCATGCACTTGCATTATTAATTTTGATTTTAAATTCTCTTCTTTCATAAAATCAAAAACTCTAATCATTGCAATTTTTATAATATCAGCTGAAGTTCCTTGAATTGGCATATTTATAGCTTCTCTTTCTGCTCTAGATTTTATAACTTTATTAGAATCATTTATTCATTCTATATATCTTCTTCTTCAAAAAATTGTCTCAACATAACCATTTTTTTCACAAAATTTTATAGTCTTTTCTAAATATTCTTTAACTTTTGGATAATGTTTGAAAAAATTTTCTATATAAATTTTTGCTTCTTTCACTCAAATTCAAATCATTTTTGATAATCAAAAAGCTGAAATTCAATAAATTATTCCAAAATTAACTGCTTTTGCTATTCTTCTATCTGTAGTTCAAATAAGCTTAGCAGTATGAGAATGAATATCAAAACCTTCCCTAAAAGCCTTCAATAAATTTTCATCTCAACTTAATATAGCAAGAATTCTTATTTCTACTTGAGAATAATCAAGACTCATTATTTTTCAATTTTCAAATCTAGAAACAAAAGCTGACCTTATTTCTCAAGCTATTCAAGTTCCAGAAGGAATATTTTGTAAATTTGGATTAGTAGAAGAAAGTCTTCATGTAGTAGTAACTGCTTGATTATAACTAGTATGAAGAAAATCTTTTTCATCAAGTAAAGCTAAAAGTCAAACTACATATGTAGAATTTAATTTAGAATAAAATCTATAATCAATTATCTTCTTTGCAATAGGAAATTCTTTTGATAAAGCTTCTAGAGTTTCAGCAGATACACTCCATCCAGTTTTAGTTTTTTTTCACTTTGGAAGACCTAATTTATCAAAAAGTATTTCTCAAACTTGTTTTGGAGAACTAATATTAAACTCAATTCATACTTCATCAAAAATAGATTTCTTTAATTTTTCAATTTCATTTTCAAAAATTGTTCAAAGTTCTTTTAATCTATCTCTATCAATTTTTACTCAAGTTAACTCCATTTGTTCTAAAACTCTTATGAGTGGAATTTCAATTTCATTTAAAACTTTATTTTTAGTAATTCCATCTTTTTTTTGATTTTCAAATAATTTATAAGTGATATAAACATCTTCTCAAGAATATTTTGAAGCAGTTTTTAAATCAACTTCTGCAAAACTAGCTAATTTTTTTTGTTTTACAAGTTCATCAAAGCTTATCATTTCATAATTAAATTCTCTTTTGGCTAATTTATCAAGACTTAAATTTCTATCTCAAGGATTAGCTATATATTCTCCAAGTAATGTATCATAAATTTGTGCTGACATAATTTTTTAATTTAAAAAATTTTAAATAATCATTTTTCAATATCATTTGTAGCTAAACTATGCTCTTTTATTATTTTATTTTTCATATTATTCCAATTTATATTTTCTCACTTTAATTTATCTTTCTTTAAATAAATAAAAAGTGGAATAATTTTATCTTGTAAAATAAAAAAAACTACTCATCTAAAATGAACTCAATTTATTTTTATTTTAAACTTTTCAAAAGAATCTTATAAAAAAATAAAATTATGTTTTTTACTCTTTAAAATTTTCACAAATTCCTCAGTTCAAAAATATATTTTCAAACTTTTCAAATATTTTTCTTCAAATCTGTTTGTTATAATTACCTTATAAATCATCTAATTTAAATATTAGAAAGTATTTTTTTCATTTTTGAAGTATTTTTTATAATAGTATAATCATTTATCAAATCTTTTAAATTGTCTTTAGAAAATCTTTCAAATTCAATATCATATTTAATTCAAGAAAAATTATTTTTTCTTTTTTCTACAAGTTCTTTTATTATTAATGATAATAATTTATTCATACTAATTCACATATTATCAGCCAATTTTTTAAAATCCCTTTTTATATTTTCTTCAATAGTTATTGTCATAGTAGTTTTCATATAATAAAAATTATTTTTTAATGTTTCTATTATTATAATTATTTCCCAAATATTGCAATTAAAAAAATAGAGTATAAAATACTCTATTTTATATAATTTTTATAAATTATAAAACTTCATCAGTTAATTTTTTATAATCAAAGATTCCTTCTCCTTTAAAA
>CAZRIS010000090.1:0-2504 GCA_964600205.1 uncultured Candidatus Peribacteria bacterium
ACTCCTTCTTTTATTCTTTCAAGCATTTGTTTATCCAAATCTGAAATATATTTAGGCATTTTAGGTTTTAATTCTACAATCAAATTACCAACTTTTCCTGCTTCACTTTTTCAAAGTCATTTTACTCTCATTTTTGTACAAGGTTTAGTTCAAGCTGGAATTTTTATTTTTTTAGTTTGTCAATAAACTCATCTTACTTCCAAAGTTCAACCTAAAATAAAATCAAAAATCGGAACTTCATAAGATTTCTCAAAATCAAGACTTTCTTCTTTTTTTTCCTCTTTTTTCTCATAAGCTCAAGAAAAAGGATTTCAACTAGCTTTTTTAGATGCTCAAGCTCAAAAAGCAGAAAATAAATCTTCAAAACTAAATCATCCAGAAAATCAAGAACTTTGTCTAGAAGCTCATCAAAAAATATCTTCAAATCAAGAGAATCAAGAAAATCAAGAAGCTCCCCCTCAAGAAAAAGGATTTCCAGAAGCTGTTCAAAACATATCATATTGTTTTCTTTTTTCCTTATCACTTAATACTTGATAAGCTTCTCAAATTTCTTTAAATTTTTCTTCATATTCTTTTTTCTTACCTTCTGGTGCTCTATCTGGATGATATTTCATTGCAAGTTTTCTATAAGCTTTTTTTATCTCACTATCTGTTGCAGTTTTAGCCACTCATAAAATATCATAATAATTCTTATTTGCCATTTTTCCTTGAAAAATTAAATTCTAAAATATTTTTCTATATTATAATGATTTTTTAAAAATATCAAGAAAAAATTAGCACTTTTTTTAAAATAGTGCTAATTTTATAAATTATATTTTCAAGGATTTTCATCTGAAAAAATTTTTTTATCTTTAAAAGAAATAACTCTTTTATTCATAGAATCTACTATTCATTTATCATGGGTAGCTATTATTATAGTCTTTCATTGATTATTTAATACTTCAAAAATATCCATTATTCCTTTAGCTGTTTCAGGATCCAAATTTCAAGTTGGTTCATCTCAAATAATTATTTGTGGATCTCTAACTAAAGCTCTTGCTATACTTATTCTTTGTTTTTCTCATCAGCTAAGTTCTTGGACAAATTTATCTTTTTTTACAAGTAATCAAACTTGATCCAAAACTTCTGGAACTTTTTTTCTAATAATATCATCCTTATAACCACAAACTTCCATTGCAAATGCTATATTTTCATATACTTTTTTTGATTCAAGTAATTTATAATCTTGAAAAATAACTCAAATACTTCTTCTATATTCCTCCAAAGTTTTTTCACTCATACTTTTATATAAAGCCATTCCATTATCCAAAATAATATCTCACTTTAAAGGCTTAAAATCTCAAATAAGAGATCTAATAAGGCTAGTTTTTCAACTACCAGAATGACCTATTAAAAAAACAAATTCTCAAGGATTTATCTCTATATTTATATCTTTTAAAACTATTTTATTTCAAAATGCTAATGTTAAATTATCTATTTTCATATTTTTTATTTAAAACTAAATTTTTTAACTATTCTAAAAAAAAATAAATTTTTTGCAAAACAATAATTTTGATTTCACAAATTTTTTATTAAAATAACAAATGTTTATTTTATAAATTTAGTCATATATGAATAAAAAAGCCTTTTCCTTTGTAGAATTAATTATAACATTATCTATAATAATTTTATTAGCTATTGTATGACTTTCTTACAAAAATAGCTATGATGATAATAAATTTAATGCTAAAGTAGAAGCAGATTTAGTTACTCTAAATAATGCTTTTGATTCTTTCAAGCAAGTAACTAATTCCCTACCACAAGCAAAATCAAACTTAAACTTCTTTAAAAGTGATTCTTCATATGCTCATGATGAAAATGATGATGCTTTTTGAGTATATGGTTATGTAACAAATGATTTAATACCTAAAAAATACCTAAATTCTCTTCCACTTGATCCTAGAACTAATCAATTCTATGCTTACTGAAAAACTCTTACTTGAAAACTACAATATGAATTTGCAGGTGTAGAAAAAAAAGACTGAGAATTTATTTCAAAAGTAACTTGAAACTATGATTGAAAAGAATTAGTATGACTTATAAGAGAATATAATTGACCTCAATTTATTTTTGATAAATCAACTGAAAATTTCCCATACAATCCTAGTGAAAGATTAATGACTGCTAAAATTTGATCTTATTCTTGAAATGTTTTAGTTAATTCTAGCAGTGAAAATATTTTAAATAAAACATTAGTAGCTTGAGATAAAATAGAAGTTCAAGGAGATTGATTTGCTAATATTTATTATTCTGATTGATCTAGAACTACTCTTGAAAGTAACTCTACTCTTACTATCAAAGAAATGAAATACAAATCTAAAAATAATTTACTTACTAAAGTAAAATTATTCTTGGATGCTTGAACTGTTTGGACAAAAGCTACCAAACTTAACCCTGAAGGTTCTGAATTTGAAGTAGATTCTCAAGATGCTACTGCTGCTGTTAGATGAACTATTTTTGGTGTA
>CAZRIS010000091.1:0-2501 GCA_964600205.1 uncultured Candidatus Peribacteria bacterium
TTTAATAATATGTTTTATGAAAATTTTATGTATAACATTTTATAAAATATAATCTCCTCAATACTTATATCATTAGTTTTTTTACTGTTCTTGTATAACAAACTTTCTATAAATTTATCATTTTGTTTTACATAAATCCTTAATAAATAATTATTTATATTATTTCAAGAAAATAATTCAGAATTATAGATATTAACACTTGGAACTAATATTTTTGGGAATAAACTTCAATCAAAATTATTATTATTTTTTTTAACATTATCTATAAGGGGTTTAAGGTCCTTATTAAACTCTTTATAAGTTTTTTTTACATATTTTTGTATATCATTTTCATTTGATAAACTTAATATTTCTTTAATTTGTGGATTATTTTCACTTTCTATAAGATATTTTTTTACTATATTTTTTACACTTTGAATATCTATTTTTACTATATTTTCTAATAAAATTTTTATAAAAGATTCTTTCTCATTTTTTACAAGATAAGATAATATATTTTGTTTTATATCATCTAAATTATCTAATCATAATAATATATTTTTAAAATTTTCATCTAAATTATTTGTAGAACTTATATATTTTTTAGCTTTTTCTATATCCATATCTCATTTTATAATATCTATCATTCTTTTTTTCCAAGAAGGATCCATTATTTTTCTTAGTAAAAGTAATATAGATTTTTTTATATTCTCTTCATTATCTTCAAGGAGTATATTATACATATTTTTTTTAGTAGTATCCTTTTCCAGTTTCTGTAAAATAGAAAGTACATTATCCATATTTATCTTACTTGGAAAAGAAAAATTTATTTTATCAAAATCAAAAGTACTATTCATAAAGTAATCTTTTACTATAAGATAATTTATAGGATTTATATCAATAATACTATAGCCTGTCTTTCTTATATCTATTCTTTTTGAATTTTTATTTTCTAATAATATATATTGATTTATTCATTTTCTAATTAAACCATCATTATATCCTTTTAAAAAATTTTCAAAAATCTCAAATATATGTTTATTTATATATGACAATATTTTATTTTCTAATTCAGGAATAACCCTTTTATTATCATAAATTTTCACTAGATTCTTATCTTTCACACCATATCATAAATAAAGCAAAAGATAATTTATTCTTTTATATCAATTTATAGACTCTTTTACTAACTTATCTATATAATTTTCTAAATATTTGTCTATATTTTTATTTTTTAATAATAATTTATTTAAAAAACTAAGAAAAGAAGCTATATTTGTGTTATTTGCTACAAAATCTATATTTTCATCTATATTTGGCATAGCTATAAATCTACTTACCATACCTTCATCTATGTAAAGTTTTTTAGATGCTTTTAATAATTCAGTATTATGATGCTCTGAAATATTCAAAGTAGAAGTATTATTTTTTATTTTTTCAATCTTTTCATAATTTATTATCTTATACTTATTTAAAAAATAATCTATATTGTATACTAATTTATCATCTTTTTTCATTATTTTTATATCAGATACAAAATCTTCCAAAATATTTTTTATTTTTTTCTTTAAAAAATTTTCAAAATTAGGGTTAATGTTATCTAAATTTAATCAACTAATTATATCATCAAAAACCTTTTTCACTATAAAATTTAAATTATCATCATTTATATTTATTTTTCTAATACTTTGAATTATAGATATTAAATCACTTTCCTTAAAAAAAGGTTCTTTTATACTACTAGAAAAACATCTTATAATAAAATAAAATATATATTGGTTTACTAAACTAAATCTAGTTTTATTATTTCTTAAAATATCTTGATTATAATAAGCTTGTTCTAATGACTTATTTACTTTTTCAATAAATAATTTATTCATTTTTTCCAAAAATATCCTTATAGAAACCAAATCTACTGTTTTTTTCCTTATTATATCTTTTTTTCTAGGAAAATTTAATCAATCTTTGTATATATCTTTTTTCTCTATAACTTCACTACTACCTAATACATAATTTTCTTCTACCATATTTAAAAACAAAGGATTATCAGAATAATCAAACAATATACTTTTTATTTTTTCACTATTTTCAACTGTTAATTTTTTTACAGTATTATTAAAATTTTTAATATTTTTCAAAAGTTCTTTATAAGCTTTTTTAAGATATTCACCTGACTGTATTTTTGTTATTATCTGTTTTTTTATATCCTCTTTTGATAGATTTTGTTTTTTGAATTCCTCATAATAATAGTATATAAACACTAAAAAAAGAGAAAAAGCCTGCTCTGCCTTTGCATTTTTTCCCCTTTTATCTAAAACACTATTTTTTCAAAATAAAGATATTAAATTTGAAACTACACCTTCTAAAAGATCTTTTTCTTTTAAAGTAGTATAAACACTTTTTACAATACTTTCATAATTTTCCATAATATAAAATAATTTTATAAACCTCCATAATCATCACTATCAGAATTAGAATTAGAAGCAGAGATAGTTTTTTCTAAGTTTTCTCATGTTTTTTCT
>CAZRIS010000092.1:0-2489 GCA_964600205.1 uncultured Candidatus Peribacteria bacterium
AAGAAGAAAAAAAGAAATTTATTATCACAAGAAGAAAAAAGAATGTGATTTTGTAGTTTTTGATTGACAAAAAATTATAGAAGCCTATCAAGTAACTTACAGCCTAGAAGATGAAGAAACAAAAAAAAGAGAAATAGATTGATTACTAGAAGCAATAAAAGAGTATAACTTAGAAAAATGAACAATTTTAACTTATGATGAAGAAGATGAGTTTGAACTTGAATGAAAAAAAATAGAAGTTTTGCCAATTTGGAAGTGGATGTTAGAAAAATAAGTTCCCCCTTCTAGAAGGGGGTTAGGGGGATGTTCCCCTCTCCTCTAAGGAGAGGGGCTAGGGGTGAGGTTGTCTTGGGTTAGGGGGGATGTTCTACATCCTAAAATCCCTGCTGTCCTTCGGCCGAGCTCCCTTTTAAAAGGGAGCATTTTTTTATTTTTTTTGTTTCACAAAAAAAATTGTTCCCCCTTCTAGAAGGGGGCTAGGGGGATGGTCAGCAGGTTTAGGGGTAAGGTTGTCTTGGGCTAGAGGGATGTCCTACAGTATTTTTTATATAACCAATTCCAAAACACTAATTGAATTTTGCATTGCAAATTCTAAATTATCCATATGAGCTTCTTTTGCTTCACTATCTGCTCAATCTGAAACTGCTTTTATGACAACACATTTATCTAATTCTCAATAAGCTCTAGCTACTGATAAAATTGCAAAAGCTTCCATTTCAACAATATCTCAAGAAAATTCTTCTCTTAATTTTTTTACTTTTTCTTCATCATCAATAAATTGATCTCAAGTAAGACAAACTCAATTTAAAAGAAGACCAAATTTTTTGAAATCATAGTTTTCTCAAATAGCATAATCTAAGAAAATAGGCTTTTTAGCATAATCTAGGTGTTCTCATTCAAATGGTAAATATAAGTCATGCTGAATAAAAGTATTTGGTAATAATACATCTCCAACCCTTAAATCTCAATTATCAAGATTTCCTGCAATTCAAATATTTATAAGTTTATCTATTTTATAATTTTCAAATAAATAAGTTGTAGCAAAAGTTGATGCTATTTTTCAAATTCCAGATAAAACTAAAACTATATTATCTATTGTTTTTTCATCATAATTTTCTCTTTCTCACTCAAAAATTTTTATATTTTTTGGTATTTTTTCATCTTTTTTTTCTTTTAAATTAAATTTTTTTATTATTAAATCTGCTTCTTCTTGCATTGCTGTTATAATTGCTTTTGTTTGCCTTAATTCCATATTTTTATAAATTATTAATTAAATTTTAACAAATTATATTATTTTAAATTTGAAAATCAAAAAAAAAACTTTAAAATATTTTTTAATTATTATAAATAATTTTATTTAAATGAATTCTTATTTAATACAAATATTTTCTTTTTGAATAGCAACTTTTATTGTTTGATTTATATTAGCTCCATACTATATAGATTTATTAAAACAAGCTAAACTTTGAAAACAAATAAGAGAAAATGCTACAATTTGAAAAGCAACAGAATTTTTTAAATTACACAAAGATAAAGTTTGAACTCCTACTATGTGATGAGCTTTGATTTTGATGGTAGTTTTTTTTATGGTGTTAGTTAGTATGATTCTACAAGGAATTTGAGTAATTGATAATTCTTTATTTAATAGAAAAGAAACTTATTTAGTTTTATTTACTCTTTTTACTGTTTGAGCTCTTTGAGCAATTGATGACTTTATGAATATAAAATGAATTTGAAAGACTAAATGATTATCAGCTAGATTTAAAATGTTTTGGCTTATTGTTTTTGCAGTTTTGGGTAGTTTGTGGTTTTATTTTAAGCTAGATTGGGCACATAAAGATTTATTAATACCATTTTTAAGCCATTGAATACATATTTGAATTTGGTTTATTCCTCTTTTTATATTTGTAATTATAGCTTCTGCTAATTCTGTAAATATAACAGATTGACTTGATTGACTTGCTTGAGGACTTTTACTTTTTGCATATTCAGTTTATGCTTATATAACTTATGACCAAGGATTATATTTACTTTCTGCTTTATGTGTTGCTATAATTTGAGCATTAATTGCTTTTTTGTGGTTTAATATAAAACCTGCTAAATTTTATATGTGAGATATTTGAAGTCTTAGCCTTTGAGCTACTTTATGAATTCTAGCTATGATGACTAATACTATCTTTGTTTTACTAATAGTTTGAGCTATTTTTATATTTGAAACTATTTCTGTTATAATTCAATTAACTTCAAAAAAACTTAGAAATTGAAAAAAAATATTTAAAATTGCACCTTTTCATCATCATCTTGAAGCTATTTGATGGAGTGAAGAAACAGTAGTATTTAGACTTTGGCTTATTTGAATAATATTTTCAATTTTTGGAATAATGTTTTATTTCTTACAAAAATAATTTATGAATAATGATTTACTTAAAAATTATAGAGAACAAATAGATAGTTTGGATAGGGAAATATTATATTTGCTTTTTAGAAGA
>CAZRIS010000093.1:0-2435 GCA_964600205.1 uncultured Candidatus Peribacteria bacterium
ACAAGAGGAACTCAAATAAGTAAATATTTTCAAAAATTTATAATTACTTTTTTCTTTTCTGCCTGTCCAAGAGCTATAACATTACAAGCTGAACCAATTGGAGAACCTGCTCAACCAATTGAAGTACAAGAATTTAGCCCCCAAGCTAAAGCATACCAAGCTGGTCAAACAATTATTGCATTATCTCTAAAAGCTTCTAAAGTTGATACCATTGCTATATTATATGGAACATTATCAATAAAAACTGATAAAATTGCTGAACCAATTGTAAGCATCATTAAAAGTAAATTTGCACTTCAGTTAGTAATTTGCACTAGAAGTTTTGCTAATTTTTCTATAACTCAATTATATTCCAAAGCTCACACAACTATAAAAAGTCCGGCAAAAAAGAATAAAGTAGCAAAATCAACTTTTTTCTTTAAAATTTTTGCAACACTATTTCAAGTTAATAAAATAAGGATAAAAGCTCCTAATAAAGCAACTGTCCCATTTTTAAATTCAAGTCAAGTTATTTTTCAAATATAATCTTTTAATACTATAATAAAAATAACCATAAACAAAATAACAAGTGAACAAATAGCTTGTCTTTTATTTTTTATATATTCACTAGGATTAATTTTTTTAATTTTTTTTAGATTTACTTTTATGATAAAATCTTTTCTAAATATCAAATATAAATAAATAGCTGAAGAAATTGTAACACTAAACATTATAAGTCAGGTATTAGAAAAAACTTGTCAAAAACTAAATCATAAAGTAATAGCTTGATAATAAGTAGTAGGGTCACTTATTGGAGTAACAGCTCATCATAAATTAGCAAAAGTTATGATTCAAAAAATATAAGGAATGGGATTAATTTTTAATTTTTTTGTAATAGAAAGGACTATTGGAGATAGTATAATTATAGTAGGAATATTGCTAATAAAAATTGTAATAAAAAAAGCTAAATAAGATAAAATAAAAAATAATTTTTTAGGATTTCATTTTACTTTTTTTAAAATAAAAAATGAAAAAAAATCAAAAATTCAAGTATCTTTTGCTATTCAAGATAATATCATCATTCAAATAATAAAAGCAAAAATATCCAAATTATGATAAATATATTTTCAAGCAATTTCTTGAGAAGAATGAAGTCAGCTTGGATCATGAAAAACTTGAAGTATAACCAAAATTCAAGCTATAAGCATAGAAATAACTGCTTTTTCTATTTTTTCAGTAATAAGAATAGTAAAAAGAGCAAAAAGAGCAATAACTGAAATAGTAGCATTCATTGATAATCAAATATAATTTGCTAGTTCTTGTAACATTTTTATTTAATAAATTAATAATTTTAAAAAATTATATCATTATATTTACAAAAAATCAAAAATTCTTTTGATAAAAAAAATAAAATTTTTAAAATATTATTATTAAAAATTAATAAAAAAATATGCAAGAATTAAATATGCAAGAATTATTTAAAAAATACCATATAGAACTTGAAAAAGAAGAATTAGAAAAATTTCAAAAATTTTTAGAAATTTTTAAAGAAAAAAATTCTCAAATTAACTTATCTGCAATAAGAAAAGATGAAGATATAATAGAAAAACATTTTATTGATTCAATAATGCTTAATACTTTTTTTGATTTTGAAGAAAATAGTTTACCTGATAGTCCAACAATAGAAGTAGCAGATTTGTGAACTGGTTGATGATTTCCACTTATTCCATTAGCTATAGTAAATCCAAATGTAAATTTTACTTGAATAGATAGTGTATGAAAAAAAATCAAAGCTGTAGAAGAATTTGCTAAAAAATTGGATTTAAAAAATATAAAAACTATAAATGGTAGAGCTGAAGAAATATGACAAAATCCAAAATATAGAGAACAGTTTGATTTTGTTGTAAGTAGAGCTACAGCTTTTTTCCCAACTTTACTTGAATATGTAATTCCACTACTTAAAGTTTGATGAATTTTTATAGCTTATAAATTAGATGATAAGGAAGAATTAAAATCAGCAAAAAAAGCTCTTTCTAGGTTATCTTCTGTAATTTTTAAAATTAAAAATTATGAAATAAGATGACAAAAAAGGACTCTTGTTTTTATAGAAAAACTACACCCAACACATAAGAAATATCCAAGAAAAGTTTGAATTCCTTTAAAAAATCCAATAAAATAAAAAAATAAACTTTCAAAAAGTAAAGTTTATTTTTTTATTTTTTTTTTAAAATTAAATTTTATATATATAATAATGAAAATATTTTATTATTTTTTTATTATGAATAAAAAAGCTTTTTCTTTTGTAGAATTAATTATAACATTATCTATAATAATTTTATTAGCTATTATATGACTTTCTTATAAAAATAGTTATGATAACAACAAATTTAATACTAAAATTGAAGCAGATTTAAAAAGTATACAAAATGCTTTACTAGAATATAAACAAGAAAAAA
>CAZRIS010000094.1:0-2432 GCA_964600205.1 uncultured Candidatus Peribacteria bacterium
ATTAGGAATTTTTTTGTATTTTAAATCTGAAACTATAATTTTATAATTTAAATATGAAAAAGGAATAGCTAAAATGTAGAAAAAATATTGCATATAAAAATTTTTGCTTTAATTTTTAATTTATGATATTATAATAAAAATATTTATAATTACTAGTTTTATGGAAGAAATAGTTATAAAAATAACAGATATTTTTACTCCTGAAATAAGAAAAAAATTAGAAAAATTATGTTTAGAAAATAAGCTTGAAGTTACTTTTAAATATATTTCAGATTTCAAGAGTACTTGATTGCTTAGAAATTATGTTTCTGAGCTTTGTTCTATGTGTGGTTTAGATAAAACTTGGATTAGTAGAATAACTTTAATTACAGATGAGTTAAATAATAATGCTATAGAATATTGAAGTAAAGCTTGAGAATATAATAAAATGATTTTTAAATTAAAAAAAGATTGAGAATATAAAAATATTGAAATAATAGTAGAAGATACTTGAAATTGAAAATGACATAAAACAGCTTCAGAAATGGAAAAATTAAGAGAACAAAAATTGAAAAATTGATTTGATGATCATAATAGTATAAGATGAAGAGGATTATTTTTAATTATAGAAAAATTAGCTGATGAATTAGTTTTTGAAGATAGTGATAGTTGAGGATTAAGAGTTATAGTAAGAAAAAAAATAAAGGATTAGAATTTTCTAATCCTTTATTTTATATTATATTTTTTTGCTAGAGAAATTATCTTTGAGTATTCTAAAAAAGCTTTTTCATCTCAAGAATTCATTTTTTCTTTTAGTGCTTCAGCTTCTTTTTTAAAAGAATCAGAATTAATTTTTTGAATAATTTTTTCTATATCTTTTTCTATTTGTTCTTCATTTTTATTGCTATTTTCATTTTCTAATTGTAGAGTTATAGCTTTATATAAACTTTGTTTTTCTAGATTTAAATTATTTAAAATTAATTTATTTTCTAAAGCTTCTTTTAGTTCATTTTTTAACTTGTTTTTGAAAATTATTTTTTCATTAAAAATTTTATTATATTTTTGGTAATCTAGTAATAAATATCAAATAGCTAAATCTTCAGAAGAAAAAGATTTTTTACTAGTTTTTTCTATTCTTTCTCTTTTAAATCTTAATTTATTAAAATAATCATAAACTATTTTTTCTCTTAAATCTAATTTTTTTGCTAATTCTTTTAAGTAAAAATCTTGTTCTACAGGATTAGAAAAAGTCTTTATAATTTCAACTAAATTTTTTAAGAGTCTCTTTTTGTCTTCTATACTATTTAAATCAAAATTAGAATTTTCTATGTAATATCAAATAGGGGATAAAGCATTTTTTATATATTTTTCAAAATCTTCTCAAGAATTTAATATTTCATCTGGATCTTTTCAAGCTGGAAGAGAGATAATCTTTATTTCTATATCCTTATTTTTTGCTGTTTCTATTGCAAGTTTTGTAGCTTTTTGTCAGGCAGAATCTCAGTCAAAACAAAGATATATTTTATTTGTAAGTCTTTTTATTATATTTAAATGTTTTTCTGTAAGAGCTGTTCCAGATACTCAAACTGTGTTTATAAATCACTTTGATTGCATTGAGATAACATCCATTTGTCATTCTACAATTATTACAAAATCTTTTTTTACTATTTCTTGTTTTGCTTGATATAATCAATATAAAATAGAAGATTTATCAAACCAAGGAGTTGTAGGACTATTTAAATATTTTGGTTCTCATTTTCATACTATTCTAGCTGTAAAAGCTACTATATCTCATCTTAAATTTTGAATTGGGAAAATAATTCTTCATATGAACTTGTCTTTTCTATTTTTTATGTCAACAAAAATTTTTGAGTCACTTATTAATTTATCATCATATCATTTTTCTTTTAAATAATTATACAAAGCAAGTCCAGAATCTGAATATCAAAAATTGAATTTATTTATTATTTCATTATTTAATCATCTATCAAATAAATATTTTTTTATTTCTGGATTTTTTTCTAGAGCTTGTTTATAGTAATTTGTAGCATCTTTGTATAGAGAATAAATATTTTTCTTAATTTTTTCTTTTTTGAAATCAAATCATTCTAATTTTTTTCAAGCAAAATTGGCTAGAATTTGTATAGCTTCCTTGAATTCTAGATTTTCAATATCCATTATGAATTTCAAAGCTCCTCATCATTTATGGCATCAAAAACAATAGGCAAGTTGTTTTGTAGGACTTACCATAAAACTTGGGGTTTTTTCATTGTGTCCAGGGAAAGGACAAAGAGCTTTGTAATTGGCTCAAGATTTAGTTAATTTTGTATATTTTGAAACTAGTTCTACTATATCTATAGAATTTTCTAGTTCTTCAACTATTGACATAAAAAATATTTATTATTAATATTCTTAGTTTAAATTAAATTTTTTATTTGTAAAGAATGTTTTTT
>CAZRIS010000095.1:0-2406 GCA_964600205.1 uncultured Candidatus Peribacteria bacterium
GTTTATGGGTAGGAATTTATTATTTTTAAAGTAAAATAATATGGAAAAAAAAGTTATTTAATATAAAAATTTTTATAAAAAAAATTGTAAATAAAATATTTTAAGTATAATTAAAATAATTGTATGTAAAAAATAATATTTTAAGTATGATTAAAACTTTTATAAAAAGATATTGATATTTAGAAAAAATTAAACCTTTTATCTGAAAAGATTTGATAAAAGTATTAATTTGACAAAGAAGAGTTTGAAAAAGTTATTTATTGTTACAAATAATAGATTTTTTGTATTCAAAATGAATTAATAAAAATGAAATTATCTATATAAATAAAGAAGATTTAAAATGGGATGATATAAAAAACTATAAAGATTTGTATAAATTAGTGAAAGATTATAAATATATTTTTATAGATGAAATTCAGGATATAGAAAATTGGGAAAAAGCTATTAGAAGCTTACAAGCTGATTGATGATATGATATTTATATTACAGGTTCAAATTCAAATTTATTATCAGGAGAACTTGCTAGTTTTTTGTCTTGAAGATATGTAAGTTTCCATATTTATCCATTAAATTATAAAGAATTTTTATATTTTCATAATTTAGAAAATTGTGAAGATTCTTTTTATAAATATATAGAATTTTGAGGATTACCTTATTTAAAAAATTTAAAGCTTGAACAAGAAATAGTTTATTCTTATTTGAAAGATGTGGTAAATACTATTATTTTAAAAGATATTATTTCAAAGTTTAATATTAGAAATATTGATTTTTATAGAAAATTAATTTCATATTTAGCAAAAGAAGTTTGAAATATTTTTGCTGCAAAAAATATAAGTGATTATTTAAAAAGTCAGAGAGTAAATATTTCTACAAATGTAGTTTTGGATTATATTTCTTTTTCTAAACAAGCTCTTTTTTTAAATGAAGTTTCAAGATATGATATAAAATGAAAAAAAACTTTTGAAATAAGACAAAAATATTTTTTTACAGATATTGGTATTAGAAATAGTTTAGTTTGATGATTCTCAAGTTTGGATATTTGATGAATTTTGGAAAATATTGTTTATATAAATCTTGTATCAGCTTGATGGGAAGTTTTTGTCTGAGAAATAAACAAAAAAGAAGTAGATTTTATAGCTGAAAAAGATTGAAAAAAAATATATATTCAAGTTGCTTATATTTTATCTTCCAAAGAAGTAATAGAAAGAGAATTTTGAGTTTTAAAATTAATAAATGATAATTGGCCTAAATATGTTATTAGTTTAGATAAAAAATCTTCTTGATTTATTGATTGAATAGAACATAAAAATATAATTGATTTTATTTATGAATTATAAGCAAAAATATAAAAAATAATTTATACAAATGAAAATTTAAAAATTTATGTTAGACATTTTTATAACATTTTTTGTGTCTACTTTTTTGTCTTTAATCTTAATTTTGCTTTTAAAAAAGCTATTTTATAAACTAGACATTGTAGACAATCCAAAAAAATATTGAAAAAAAAGAGCTCCAATTCCATATTCTATGTGAGTAGTCTTTTTTTTGGTATTTTTTATTGTTTCTTATTTTTTTGTAAAACATAATTATAAATTATATTTGTTATGGTGATTTTGAAGTCTTGTAACTATAATTAGTTTTATAGATGACAGACTTAATGTAAGTGCCAAAATTAGGCTTTTAATACAAATTATAATTTGAGCAGTTATTTGAATAACTTCAATAAAAATTGGTTATATAAGTAATATTTTTGGTTGAATTATTGATCTTCAAACTTATAATTTTCAAATCCTAAATCACACAATTTATATAATTCCCCTTGTTTTTACTATAATTTGGTATGTTTTTATTTTTAATGCTTTAAATTGGACAGATTGAATTCAAGGAAATACTAGTGGACTTTCTATAATATCATTTTTTATCTTGTTTTTACTTTGATTGAAATTATTTTTTACAGATAATTATGAATGATGAATAGAAAATGCTAAGTTTATAATGCAATTATCAATTATTTTGGTTTGAGCTTTGATTCCATTTTTCTTTTTTGATCTTAGAGAAAAAATTTTGATGGGAGATGCTGGAACTATGTTTCTTTGATTTATGCTTGCTTCTTTAGCTATAATTTCTGGTGGGAAAATTGCTACAGTTTTGGTTGTTTTTGGTATTTATGCAGTTGATACTATTTATGTTATTTTAAGAAGAATTTACAATAAAAAAAATCCAATGACTTGAGATTTCACTCATCTTCATCATAGACTTCTTGATTTGTGATTGAAAAGAAAGCAAGTTTTGGCTGTAATATTTTTTCTTTCTTTTTTCTTTTGAATAACTGCTCTTTTTTTGGATAAAATTTGAAAAATAATTGTATTTGTAATAATTATTTTTGTGGTTATATTTATAAATGAA
>CAZRIS010000096.1:0-2404 GCA_964600205.1 uncultured Candidatus Peribacteria bacterium
AATCCACCTAGAAAATAAATTTATTAAAAACAAAAAGAGTTTTTGCTTTTTTTGTTTTTTTTTATATAATCACTTAAATTTTAAAATTAATAATAATATATGAAAATAGGTATAGTGTGACTTCCAAATGTAGGGAAAAGTACTCTTTTTAATGCATTAACTAAGAATTATTCGGCAGATGCAGCAAATTTTCCTTTTTGTACTATAGAACCAAATGTATGAATAGTTAATGTAAATGATCCAAGATTAGAAAAAATAAGAAAAGCTGTAAATTGAGAAAAAATAATTCCAGCAACTACAGAATTTGTGGATATTGCAGGTATAGTAAAATGAGCAAGTAAATGAGAAGGTCTTTGAAATAAATTTTTAGCTAATATTAGAGAAGCTGATGCAATTTTACAAGTTGTAAGAGTTTTTGAAGATGATGACATAGTTCATGTAAATTGAAAAGTAGATCCAAAAACAGATATAGAAATAATTAATTCAGAACTTATTTTAGCAGATTTAGAAACTATAGAAAAAAGAATTATTAGTGATACAAAAAAAGCAAGATCTGATAAAAAAGTAGCAGAAAAATTAGAAACTTATAAAAAAGTAAAAGAATTATTAAATTCTTGAAAACTTGTTTCTGAAATGTGATTAAGTGAAGATGAATTAGAGCATATAAAAGATTTACACTTACTTACAAATAAACAATTTGTTTATGCTTGTAATGTTTCAGAAGATATGATGGATACCAGTGAAGAAGAATTAAGAAAAATTATTTGAGTTTGAGAAAATACAAAAGTAGTTCCAATTTGTGCTAAACTTGAAGCTGATATGGTTGAAATGTCAGAGGAAGAAAGAAAAGAATTTTTAGAAGAAATGTGATTAAAAACAACTTGACTTGATGATTTAATAAAAGCTAGTTATGATGCACTTTGACTTATGTATTATTTTACAGCTTGAGAAAAAGAAGTAAGAGCTTGGACTATCAAAAAAGGTTGGACAGCTCCACAAGCAGCTTGAGTTATTCATACAGATTTTGAAAAAGGTTTTATTAAAGCTGATAGAGTTAATTGGAAAGATTTAGTTGAATATTGAGGATGGGCTTGAGCTAGAGAAGCTTGAAAGGTAAGTTTAGAATGAAAAGAATATATTGTACAAGATTGAGATGTATTATTGTTTAAATTTAATAATTAATTTGATTTTTAATAAAATATTATTATTGTATAGTTAATATAAATTAATTTTATCAAATATGGATTTTTTAAGTTTACTATTATTAGCTTGAGTTTCAACAAATGATTTAGATTTTGAAAATAAAAATTCTTATCCTGAAAATATAGAATATTGTGTTTCTATAATGTATAATCCAAATTTAGAAAAAGAATTCTATAAAAATTGTGATTTAGATCAAGTTAATAGGTATATAATGGATGTTAAAAGAGATTGATATTAAAAAAGAAGCTTTTAAAAGCTTCTTTTTTAATGAATTTCTTTATAAGTATATCAGTTTGACCAATTTTTATCAAACCAAGTATATTCAGGCCGAAAATGACTTTTAAATCCTCATTTTTTTTTGGCACATAAAATATTATATCAATTTATATCAATTAATTTTTTGCATCTTTTTTCAGTTTTATTTTTTATTCATAGAAATCAATCAAAAGGTCAACTTCATCATTTTTGTCATCATCCACAATATCATCAACATCAATGTCAATTATATGGTCATCAAGTTAGTTGTACTTTATGATCTCATATTTTAATTATACATCCAGGAGTAAAACTTCAGTTACAATAAGTATATGAGTTTGAATTAGAATTTTCTTTATTTTTAGTACTTTCATTACTTTCATTTGTATTAATTTCTTTATTAATATTTTTTATGTTATTTGTAGATATTTTATTATTTATTTTGCTATAAGTTATGTTTCATAACTGAACTTCTTTAGTACAAGATAATTTATTATTTGATACTTTTGTACAATATTGAATTTCAGAGTAATTATTTAATCAAGATAATAGACATTTATTATATAATCAAGAATTTATACAATTTATTTTGTTTGAATAGTTCATATATATATTACCTCATTTTAAGTATTTAGGAATATATACTGCTTTTTTTATTCATTCTTTTTCTATTTTTTGAATTTGAAGATTTATGTTACTAGGAATAAAAATTTCATTATCTATATAATTTATTTGAGTAGTTGTAGGTAATATTTCTCAATTTTTTAAAGATATTGATTTAGGAGATTCTCAATAATTTACTTCTAAAGTTTGTTTTAAGTTTCAATTTTTATCAAAAATATCTAGTTTTCATATCTTTAAGGTTATATTTGTAGAGTTATTTTTTCTTTGTACACCAAAAATAGTTCATCTAACAGCAGCAGTAGCATCTTGAGAATCTACTTCA
>CAZRIS010000097.1:0-2401 GCA_964600205.1 uncultured Candidatus Peribacteria bacterium
AGATAAATCCAGCAATTGATTTTAATTTTGCAAAATGACTTAGAAGTCTTTTAAGACAAGATCCAGATATAATAATGGTTTGAGAAATAAGGGATGAAGAAACAGCAAAACTTGCAATAGAAGCTTCTATTACAGGTCATATAGTTTTTTCTACATTACATACTAATTCTGCAGCTCATACTATTCAAAGATTAATTAATTTATGAATTGATCCACTTTTGATTACTTCTTCTCTTAGAATGATTATTTCTCAAAGACTTGCTAGAAGATTATGTGTTCATTGTAAAGAATCTTATATTCCTAGTGAAAAAATAAAAAGTTATATAGTTTGAAAAGTTTGAAGGTATATTAAAAATAAAAATGATTTTAAATTATATAAAGCTAGTGAATCTTGATGTGAAAAATGTAATCATACTTGATATTCTTGAAGAATATGATTATTTGAAATTTTAGAAATGACTGATAAAATGGAAGAATTAATTTTGAAAAATGCATCTAGAATGCAACTTGAAATTCAAGCTATTTGAGATTGAATGGTTCCAATAAAAGAAGATGCACTTTTAAAAGTAGTTTTATGAGAGACATCTTTAGAAGAAGTATTGGCTGTATTATGAAATTAAAAAAAAAGGACACTTAAAAAAATAAAAAAGTAAAGAAAAAATTGCATATTTTATTTGATGAATATAATAAAATATGTTATCATATAATAGTAATAAAAAATGAATAGTTTGCTACAAAAATTATTTGATGAATATGATGTTATAGAAAAAGACAGATATGAAATTTCTCAAATTTTTTCTTTACTTCCAGATTATAAGAAAAAATTAGTTTTGGAAAAATTTTGAGAAATTTACTCAAGATTAAAAAAATTTGAGAGAGATTTAATTGAAGAACAAGAAATTCTTATTTGAGATTCTCTATCAAGAATAAAAAATGCAATAGAACTTGCTAAATTAAAACAAAAAATAAATTAAAAAGGAGATTTAATTTAAAAACTAAAACAAAAACAAAAATGTCTACAAATTTAGAAACATCTTTTAAAAAATGATTTAAAAAAAAATATACTCCAGAATCTTTAGAAAGAGAATTATCTAGAATACAAGAAAATATAGATCCAAGATTTTTATCTTCTTTTGAAAGTTATAAAGAGGAATTATTAGCATTGGTTTCTGAACCTAGTAATATTCAAGTTATTAATAATCCATATGTGCAAAAAACTATAGCTGAAGAAAATACAAAAATAGCTTCAGCATTTAAAAAAGCTTCTGAAAATTTACAAGATGCATATACAAAAGCTTTTTTAAATCCAGCTAATAACATAGATTATAATTGATGATTAGAAGATGTTGCTTAATGATGAAAAAATAAAAAAAGACTTATTTTTTAGAATAAGTCTTTTTATAATAATTACATTTTTCCTTAAAAGGACAAGTTTCACATTTTGGAGATCTTGCAGTACAATAATATCTTCCAAATAATACAAGGGTATTATGCAATTTTGCATGGTCAGCTTTTGTAAAACTTTTTGATATAATTTTATCTGTTTCTAGGGGAGTTTTTGTATTTACAAGTCAAAGTCTATTTAGAACTCTGTGAACATGAGTATCTACTCAAATATATGGAGCATCTTTTGTTACTGCTAGAAAAACTTTTGCAGTTTTTATTCACACTCAAGGCAATTGTGTCAGTTCTTCTATTGTTTCTGGAATTTTAGAATTATATTTTTCAACTAAAATTTTACAAGTATTATAAATATTTTTTGCCTTATTATTAAAAAATGAAATACTTTTTATATATTCTTTTATTTTTTCTATTCATAGTTTTATTCAATCTTTTGGAGTTTTTAATACTTTAAAAAATTCTTTATTTACTTTATTTACTTGTTTATCAGTAGATTGTGCTGACATTATTATAGCTATTAAAAGTTGGAATTCATTTTCATAATAAAGTTCAGTTTTTGCATTTGGGAACATTTCATTTAATTTTTCTTCTAGCAAAGGAAGATCTTTTTTATTCATTTTTCTTTTAAAAAATATTAGAAAATAAAAATTTTTTTATATAATATCAAAAAATAATAAAAAAACAATTTTATGTATAGCAAATGATTTTATATAACTGAAAATATAGGAAATAATAGTTTTTCTTTTAAAAAAAGGAAGAATAAAAAACTTTGGGTACCAAATTTAATAAAAATAAGAGATTTTTCTGAAATAAAATTGCAAGATGATAAAGATAAAATAGCTTTTGAAGATTTTGATTTTGACTGAAAATTATCTACAAATTATTGACTTAAAAATTTTTATGAAATTGATCCTCCAAATCCCCTTATCAAAGGGAAAATCTATTTATTTGATAATCATAATCATGCACTTTATTTTTGGTATTTAGCTAGAGATTTATG
>CAZRIS010000098.1:0-2400 GCA_964600205.1 uncultured Candidatus Peribacteria bacterium
TTTTAAACAATTTCAAAATTAAGTCTCAATAACTTCATATCAACTTCAACTAATTTTACTTTTAATTTATCTCAAAGCTTATAAATTTTCTTATTTTTCTTATCTTCAAACTGCATTAAATCTTCATTATATACAAAATTCCTATCATCTTTTAACTCAACAAAACCTTCTGCTGTATTTTCAAGCATTACAAAAAATCATTTTGGAATAAGTCATGAAATTTGAGCTTCAAATTCTTGTCAAACCTTGTCTCTATAATATTTACAAATATAAAAATCTTTCACTTTATATTCCAAGCTTTCAGCATCTCTTTCCCTTGTAGAACAATGATTAGCTATATTTTTTAAAATAGTTTCATAATGATTTATTCTTTTTTTGTCTAATTTATTATTAATTTTTTCTTTTATAATTCTATGAATTTGAAGGTCTGGATATCTTCTAATTGGAGAAGTAAAATGACTATAAAATTCAAGACCAAGACCAAAATGACCTTCATTTTCTGTAGAATAAATTGCTTTAGTCAAGCTTCTTAAAACTGCTTTTTGTAAAACACTTTTATTTGGAGAATTTTCTATAAAATTAAGCAAATTTTGGTATTCTTTTGTTGTCAATTTCTCTATTTTTTTATTTATTCAAAATAAAGCCAAAACACTATGTAATTTTTCTAAATCTTCTAAGCTTGGTTCAGGATGAATTCTATGCAAAAAAGGCAAGTTAGAAAATTTTTTAGCTATGCTAGTATTAGCAGAAACCATAAAAAGCTCTATAAGTTTATTTGATTCATAAATTGGATATTTTTTTATTTCTACTACATTCTTATTTTCATCCAAAACTACTTTAGTTTCAGGAAAATCAAAATCCAAACTTCATTTTATATTTCTATTTTTTTGTAAAATATTTTTTAATTTATAAGCTAATTTTATTTTTTCTTGTAGTTCTTTATCTAGTTTTTTTCAATCAAAAAGAACTGTTCAAGGTTTTATTTTTCATTCAAAAATTTCTTGAACTTCTTTATAAGTAAGCCTAAAATTAGATTTTACTATACTTTCATAAACTTTTGTTTTTCTTATAACTCAATCTTTTCAAATAGTCATTTCACAAGTTAAACTTAATTTTTCACTAGAAGTATTTAGAGAGCACAAATTATTTGATAATTCTTTTGGAAGCATTGGAATAACTCTATCAGGAAGATATACAGAAGTAGCTCTAAATAAAGCTTCTTTATCCAAAGCACTATCTTCTTTAACATAATTTGCAACATCAGCTATATGAACATATAATCTATATTGTTCTCCTCTTTTAAAAGGGGAGTTAGAGGGGATTATTTCTTCTATACTTATAGCATCATCTAAATCTTTTGCATCTTCCCCATCAATCGTAAAAGTAAAAAGTTTTCTTAAATCTTTTCTAGGAAATTTATTATTTTTTTTATTTATATGTTTCCCTCTTCTAGAAGGGGGGCTAGGGGGGATTTTAGGTAATTTTCTTATTTCACTTAAAACTTCCCTAGGAAAATTTTCTCTAAAATTAGCTTCTAAAATAAAAGCTTCCACCATTAAATTTTCATCTTTTTTTTCATCTCATAAAACCTTTACTATTTTTCATTTAGGACTTTTATTATCCCAAGAAATAATTTGTACTCAAACTAAATCTCAATCTTTTGCTTTTCAAATATATTTTCAAGGAATAAAAATATCTACTCAAAAATTTTCATCTTTTACTACAACAAATCAAAAACTTATAAATTCTTTTTTTGTTTTTTTTGAAATTTCTTTTTTACCTTCATGAAAAACTCAAATAAAAATTTTTTCACTTCTTTTTATAATTTTTTTTATAACTACTTCTTCTCTTCACTTAAACTTTTTAATTTTTGCTTCAACTTTATCTCAAGGTAAAGCTTTATTTCTATTTAAAAAATGAACATAATATCATTTTTCTTGTCATTCAACATCCACAAATCAAAAATCTCAAGATTTAGATGGATTATAAATTCAAATTACTTTTTTCTTTTCTTTCATTTTTATTTTATAAAAATTTTAAAAATACTTAAAAATATTATACACAAAAATTTGCATTTTACTATTTTTTTATATAATATTTTCACACTTTGAAAAAAAGTGATTTATGGGGCCAAGTAATTGGCTCCACCATATTATAAGCCTGGATGGTGGAATTGGTAGACACGGGGGACTCAAAATCCCCTGCCTTCGGGTGTGAGGGTTCAAGTCCCTCTCCAGGTACCATTTTAAAAATAAAATTATGATAAAAAAAATTTTTACTATAATTATTACAGAGACAATAAGTTTTATTATGATAAAGAAAATAAAAGAAATAAAAAAGAAAATAAAATTAGCAAAAATTTGAGCAATAATATTTGGGATAATATTTTTAGCTTTAATT
>CAZRIS010000099.1:0-2369 GCA_964600205.1 uncultured Candidatus Peribacteria bacterium
AAAAATTTGGAGGAGTTGTTTGGGGAGATATAAAAAAAGCTAGAATTTTCTAGCTTTTTTCTTTTATTTTTACAATATTTCAAATTTTTAGATTATTCATATATTTTATAAGTTGAGGCATAAAATGTAAGAACCATCAAGTTACAATATATTGTTTAGTTTTATTTTTTGATTCTAATTTTTTTCATAATCAACTAATTGGTTTAAAAGGGTTTTCTCAATCTATATATAATATTTCAGCATCTACTTTTTTATTTTTTTTATAATTTTCAAAGTATTTTTTATATTTTTTTTCTAATTTATAATAATCTTCTTTATCTATTTTTAAATCTGAAGCTCAAGGAGAATGTGGAAAAATTCATTTTTTAAATCTTTTAGGATTCATTTTTAACATTATTTGTCATAAAGCTCATCATAAACTGTTTCATAAAATATTTATTTTTTCATCATTTTTTATATTTAATCTTTCAAAAAAATCAATCATAGATTTTACTTGTTTAATAGGTATTTTTTCAAACATTAAGTCAATATCTGCTAATACATCCTTTTTTTTATATCAAATAATATTTCATAATTTATCTTTTTTATATTTTTTTTCTTTTTTGGTTCATTTTGGAATAAAAAATTTTTCTCAATCTACTTCAATAAAAATTCATCAAAATCAGGATTTTTCCTCTTCTTTTGTTTTTGGATAAAAATCAATAATTTTTATTTTTTTTCAAATTTTTTCTAAATTTTTAATAGAATCATTATATTTTGTTTCATTATCAACTATCTCATTATCACTTAAAGGAACAATTTTTCAATTTTCTTTCTTATATCTTCTAAAAGCTAATCTTGAAATATTTACATAAAAAATTAAATCTTTTTTTAATTTTTCATCTACTTCTACATTGTATTCTTTATTTTCTAAAATATCTTTCATATATTTTTCTTGTTTTGGAGCAACAGCTATTTTAGAAATAATTTTTTCTATTTTGTTTTCTGGATTTTGTATTCAATCTCTAGCAAAATTAGTTATTTCAGTTAAAATTCAAGTTATTTTTGCTTTGAATTTATTTAAATTATTAATTACTTTTTTATTTTTTAATTGTTTTTCTAAAATTAATTTTTCTTGTTCTTTTCAATCAAATTTATTTTTTCAATCTTTATTAAATACATCAGGATCAATTACAGTAAATATATATTTTCAATTTTCTTTTTTAACAAAAATATTTGAAGTGTTTAGTACATTTCATCTTTTTTCTTTTGCTCATTGTCTAGAGTCTGAAATATCAAGTAAATATCATTTTTCTTTTGAAATATTTTGTATTGATTGTAAGAAATCTTTATATGCTTGAAAAAGTTCTGAATTACTTTCTTTTAAATAAGTATTAAAATCAATAGCTAAAATATCATCTAACTCATTATCTGGATTAATTAATTTTTTATATTTACATTTTGAATCTGGTCAAATGCAATGATTAATAGGATCTTTTTTTAAATATTCCCATTGAGCATTATATAATTCTTTTTTTAAAGCAATATCTACACTTTCTCAAGGAGCAAGGCTTTGTTTTATAAGTCTTTTATAATTTCAATTTTCATCAGTATAAAAAATAATTCATTCATTTGCATTTTTTATTTCTATATTTTTTCATTGTTTTTTTAGTTTTTTATTTTCATCTCTAAAATCTTTTTCTAAACTTAACATAAATTTAACTAGTTGTAGAATAGAAAAATAATCATTATCATGTCTATTTTTTGTTAATTTATAAACTTCTCAAGTTATTTTCAATTGATTAATATTTTCAGCTCACTGAGAACTAGCAAAACTATTTTTATCACTTATTCAATATTTTATTATTTCTTGAATATTTTTAGGTAATTCATAAAAATTTGGTAATTTATGTGTTATTTCTCTTATTTTTTTTCTATCATTTTCAGTTGAATTTTCATATTTATCTAATAAATTTCAAATTTCAAATAATTTTTTATTTAATTCTTTATCTGATAATCTTTGTATTTTTTCTTGTGATAAAATAAATTTATTTTGGGAATTGTTTATAAAATTCATTAATTCTTTTGAGTTTTTATCTAATCTTTCCTTTAATTCTTTATTTAATTTTTCAGGATTTGGTTTAAATTTTGGTCATTTTTTTCATTCTCTAGAATTTTCTTTTAATAAATTTTGATATTCTTTTTCTACTATTTCATTTATTTTATCTTTTTCTTCTTCAATATAATCTTTAACTTCTTCTGATTCTTTTCAAGCTAATAAGATTTTTTGAGCATAAGATAATTTTTCTTCTTGTGATTTTATTGGTTCTGCTGACATATTTTTTATTTTTAATTTATATTATATTTTTATCTTATCATAAAACTTTATT
>CAZRIS010000100.1:0-2351 GCA_964600205.1 uncultured Candidatus Peribacteria bacterium
TATTTTAGAAGAAAAAGAAAATAATAATAAAAAAAATAATAATGAAAATGATTTTTCTTCTTTAGATGATATTGATGATATAAATTTAGAAGAATTTTTAAAAGAAGAAAAAGAAAAAAAGAAAAAACTACAAAAAACAATTTGAATAATATTTGGTAGTATTTTAATAGTTTCTATATTATGATTTGTTTTTTTTAAATTTTACTTAAATAAAAAAGTAGAGCCTAAAAAAATAAAAACTAATGTAATAGAGCATAAAATTCCTCCAAAACCAAAAGAAACATGGACAAAAAAAACTACAAAATGATTATTTAAAATAAATTATGAAGTATCAAATAAATGAAAATATAAAATAGATTCAAAAATTTTTAATAATAAAAAAGATTTTGATAACTATTTAAAAAATAGAATAAAAGCAATGAAATTAAATAAATTAATAGAATTTTTAAAAGATAATAAAAAATAATTTTATTATCTTTTTTTTATTGAAAAAGATTTTTAAAAAAAGTCAATATATTTTTTTTTACTAGCTTATAAATATATGATAAAATATAGTAAATTAATTATAAAACTATAAATATGGAAAAATTAATAAAAGTAAATGATATAAATAAAGTACCTATAAAAAAAGATATCTGAGATACTGTAGATTATATAAATAAATTATTTGAAAAAGCTATTGATTTTTGAATATCAGATATCCATATAGAACCTGAAGAAGAATACATTCTTATAAGATTTAGAAAAGATTGAGACTTTTTTATATATGATAAAATAGATAATGAAAATAAATCTGCAATAATAACTAGACTAAAAGTAATAGCAAAAGTAAAAATAGATGAAAATAAAAAACCTCAAGATTGAAAAATAATTTATTTATATGAAAAAGAAAATGATAAAGTAGATATAAGATTCTCTACCCTACCTACAAAATACTGAGAAAAAGTTGTAATGAGAATCTTAAAACAAGATGATTCTTTGACTAGTATAGAAGCACTTTGATTATTAGATGTAAATATCTGAAAAGTAAGAGAAGCATTAAAATCAACATATTGAATTATTTTAGTTTCTGGTCCTACTTGATCAGGTAAATCTACTACTCTATTTGGTATATTAAAAAATTATAATCCTTTAGAATATAACATTTCAACTTTAGAAGATCCTATAGAATATGATATTGACTTTGTAAATCAATCTCAAGTAAAACCTGAAATTTGATATACTTTTGCTTCTTGACTTAGAACTCTTTTAAGACAAGATCCAGATATAATAATGGTATGAGAAATAAGAGATAAAGAAACAGCAACTTTAGCTGTAGAAGCAGCTCTTACTTGACACTTAGTATTATCAACAATACATACAAATTCTGCAACCTGAACTATTCAAAGACTTGTAAATATGGGAGTTGAAACATTTTTAATAGCTTCTGCTATGAAAATGGTTATATCTCAAAGACTTGGAAAAAGAATCTGTCAAAATTGTAAACAAAAAGTAAATCTAGAAGAAAAAGTATTAAATAGAGCAAAAAATTTCTTAAAAGACATACTAGATGAAGAAAGTCTTAATAACCTAGAATTCTATCATTGAACTTGATGTGAAAAATGTAGTGGTACTTGATTTAAATGAAGACTTTGATTTCATGAAGTACTTATATGTGATGACTGGCTTGAACCTATGATTTTAGAAAAAAAATCAGCTTGAGAAATGAAAGAAGAAGCAATAAAACATTGAATGATAACTATTGTTCAAGATGCTTTACTCAAAGCTCTTCTATGACTTACAACTATAGAAGAAGCATTTAAATTAATATAATAATAAAAAAATATGTTTTGATTATTTCATATACAAACAAAAGAAGAAAAACAAAATTTAAAACAATTTAATCAAGCAATAAGAAATATAAAAATTCTTATTGCTTCTTGAAAGTGGAATGATGCCAAAATAAAAATAAATGAATCCTTAAATTTTCAAAAAGAATATTTTTCAAATAAAATAAAAAATTTTTTAGAAAATAAAGAAAAAAATTTAGGAAAAAAAATAATTAACTATAAAAAAGAACTTGAAAAAAGAATAAAAATATTAAAAAAATTGGAAGAAAAAAGAAAAAAAGAAGAAAAAAAATACATAGAAAAAATAGAAAATGAAAAATTAAGATTAAAATTAAAATTCTTAAAAAAAGAAGTAGAAAAATTAATTTCTACAAATAAATTTGAAGAAGCTAAATTCCTACTAAAAAGGGTAATACAAGAATATCCTAAAAATAAAAAAGTAATAAATTTCTATAACAAACAAAAAAATATACTTCAAAAAAAATTAATAGAACAAAAAAGAAAAGAAGAAGAAAAACTAAA
>CAZRIS010000101.1:0-2349 GCA_964600205.1 uncultured Candidatus Peribacteria bacterium
AGACTTTTGAAACATTTTTTGCTTGTTTTTTCAAGCATTTTTATTTTATATTTTTAGCTTAAAAAGCAAATAATTTTAAAATTTCTTCTTCTGCTTTTTTAAAAATATTTTCTTTTATTCACCAATAATTTTTCTTAAAATTTTTAATTAAATTATAAGTATTAATTAACTCTTCTCTTTTTATTCATCAAAAAGAATGAGCTATTATAGATTTATTTCTTAAATCTTTTAATTTTTTTAATTGTTTATTAAAAATTAAAAATTCTTTTATATTTTCATTATCTATGTTTTCAATTTCTTTTAAAATACTTTCAATTTCAAAAAATTTTTTTCATTTTTTAGTTTTTTTTGCTTTAATATTAAATTTATTCTCTATTTCTTCAATATTGTGTTCTAAACTTAAATTATAATAATTTTCAAAAATATATTTTATTATGTTTTCTTGTAGAGAAAAAGTTTTTCATAAAAAAGAAATATATTCTCATTTATCAAAAGTTATTTCCAAATTATCTAATAATTCAATAATCATTTCTTTAAAAACTTTTTTTCTATTTTCTATATTTTTTTCATCTTCTAAATTATAATTATTAATTTTCTTTATAAAATCTGTTTTAAAATTATTTAATAAATTATTTGCTTTAGAAAAATTAAAATTATATCTTTCAGATAAATATAAACAATAATTTTCAAGTTCTATATTATTTAGTCTAGAATTTTTTAAAAAAATATAAGCTCAAGAATAATTGTGTTCTTTTATTAAATTATAAAAAATTTTTTTATCAAAATTTTTCAAATATTCATTTTGTATTTTAGAAATAAAAACACTATTTGTTTTTTCATCAACATCTACAATTACTGAATTTTCAATATTAATTACACTATAAAAATTCAAAGCTTCTTTCATTGCAGGAACTCATCAACTTCATAGTATATATGTTTTTTCTCTATCTTTATTGAAACTTATAAAAAAGTCTTCAAAAAATCTAAAAACTTCATCTCTTATTCTAGGATCATTTTTATATTGAATAATTTTTATTTTATATTTATCTTTTAACAAATATTCTATAATTTTAGCCTCATAAAAAGTATCTTGTTCAAAATAAGGATTTTGATTTGTTGCAAAAATATATATTTCATCAATTTTATATTTATTTAAAATTGGAGGTATTATTTCTATTTTTATATTATCTTTTTCATTCTCTATGTTTTCAAAAATTAATTTTGTCATTTCATAGAAATTTTCATTATTTTTATTTTTTTTATCATATGATTTTTCTATAAATTCTCAATTATATCTTATATTTCTATTTCAAATATTTAAAAGTAATCTAGTCATTATTTTTTTATTAAAAAATATATCAAAAATTATAGCTATTATCACTCTTATAAAAATCTCAAATTAATTTATTTTTGCATTTCAATACACTTCCCTCTTTTATAAAATTCATTTGTCATTTAAAAATATTTTTATTAAATTCTTCCAAACTTTTTGTATTTTTTGATAAAATTTGATAAAAAGAATTTGATAAATCTATATTTTCTAAATCTTTTTTTGATGGTTTAAAATTATTCAAAATTATTTTCAAATTTTTTTCTTTTTCCAAAAAATCAAAATAATCAAAAACTTCTTTTTCATTTTTTTCTAGATCTTTTAATTCTACATTTTTAAAATGTCAATATCATCTAGATTTTGCTTTTCAAAATCAAATATTTTCAAAAGTATTTTTTAATTTCTCAAAAAATAATCAAAAATCATTCTCATCAAACACTTTTACATAAATAACAAAATTTTTATTTGTATATTTTACATTTTCTAAAAAATAAGGATTTGTTTCTTTTTTATTGAACCTAGGAATAGAATTTTTATATTCTATATTATTTATTAAATTTTCTTCTTTTTTATATGTTTCTAAATATTTTTTTAATTTTTCATTTAGTTTTTCTATTTCATCATTAAATAATAACTCAAAAAAATCTTTTTGTATAGGTAAAAAATCTATTTTTTTTAAATTTTTTCTTATTTTTTCATTTTCTATATCATCAAAAAAATTTTCTTTTTTTTCATTTTTTATAGAAGAAAAATAAAAAGATCTTGGAAGTTTATTTTCAATAAATCAATTTGTTATCAAAAAAGGAATATTTTCATTATTTCTAAATTTATCAAAAATATTTTTTAATGATTCAAAATTATATCAAAAAATATATGATAGAACTGTATCACTTTCAAAATTTGTAATAAATCAAGATTTTAAAGTTAATATAATTTTTTTATATTGCATAAAATTTTATTTTAATAATAAAAGTATAAGCCCTATTATTCTATCTTTTTCTTTTGGGTCTGATTGAGCT
>CAZRIS010000102.1:0-2297 GCA_964600205.1 uncultured Candidatus Peribacteria bacterium
AAAATCATTTTCATTATTATTTTTTTTATTATTATTTTCTTTTTCTTCTAAAATACTATTATCAATATTTTTTTCATTATTATTAATTTTTTCTTCATTATTTACTATATCTAAATTATCATCAGATTTTTTTTCTTTAGATAAGCTACTTATACTTATTTTATTTTCTGAATTTTCTTCTTTAGTTTCAATTATATTTTCATTTTTAATTTCTGCTATATTTTTATTTTCTATTTCTTTAATATTTTGATTTTTTTCTTCTTTTTTTTGTTTTAGAGCATTTAAATTTAATTTTACCATTTTTTTTGTTTTAAAAATTAATATTTTCTACATTATAACATAAAAATTTTTATTAATCAAAAAAAGTGAGAAAAATTTTCTCACTTTTTATTTTTTCTTTATAAATTTTATTATTTTTCAAACTAAATTTCAAGATTCATTTTTTATAATATCATAACCTAGAAACTCTATAATATTATTTTTAGAGTCATCAATAGGATTAATATAAATTCAACTTCCAGTACTTATTTCTTTTCAATATAAATTATAATTTAAGATTGTGGAATTATCTTTATTTTTCAAAAATAAAGCATAATCATTATTTTTAAAATCAAAATTATAAGCATTAGCTAGATTTGAAGTAAAAACAATATTATTTCAAGATTTTTGTAAATATCAGCTTCAGGCCCCCAAATCTCAAGTTATAGTTTCTAATTTATAAAAATTATTGAAGTTTTTATATTGATTTCTATCAAATTTTATTAAAGTCAATATTGCTCCTGTATTTATTTTTAAATATAATGCTCAAGAATTAACTTCTCATATTTTTTTATTGAAACTATCTGTATTATTTGGATTATTGTCTATAAATCTATTTATTTTAAAATTATTCCAAAAAATATTTTTTTGTTGGGTAGGGAATACTACTCAATCTAAATTTTTTCTAGCATAATTATCATTATCTTCAAAATTATCAGGATAGTCTTGACTTCAAGAGTTATTTCATAAAAAATTATCACTATTACAATTATCATCTATTCCATCACTTCATAAAACACTCCCTGAATCTCATTCTACAAAATATGTTCAATCAGCTTGTAATCTACATTTTATATTTGCTCAACTTCATTTGTAATTATCAATAAATCAACTTCAATCACTATTAACTTCAAGTTCTTTTTTATAATATATATCAGTCTTAAAGCTAGAATTATAAAAAAGTTGTTTTTCTATATCTACTACTTTTTGATTTAGGCTCAATTCTGTATTAATATTTAATACAACCGTTGCTAATATTACAGTTATTATTGTTAAAATTATTGTATAAACTAAAACACTTGCTTTTTTATTTTTTTTCATAATTTTTTAAATATCTAAAATAAATTTTTCTATTTTTATTTCTGGGTGATTACTATATTTTTCATTGTAATTATTTTCATTATAATCTATATTTAGTTTCATTTCAATTTCTAATATATTTCAAGAATTATATTTTTCTACTTGTAAATTTTTGAAAACTAAATCAGGGATTAATTCATCTAAATTAAATTTATAATCATAAACTTTATCTGGATTTGAATTTAGTTCACTTAGTTCTTGATTACTTATTTTTCTAAAACCAATATATTTTTTTTGTATAATATCTACATTATTTTTTGGATCCAATTTTAGATTATTTTTATTTACAATTCCTACTACATATCATCAATTATTTGCATTGTTTTTAAATATTAATACATCACTTCAAGAAGCACTATTGTTATCAATTAAAATATTTCAGCTAGAATATTGTTCTATTATATTTCTGAAATTATTTTCTATTGAATATATTTTTTTTACTGCATCAGCTTTTTTATTAGCATATCAAATATCATTAAATATTCAAGCCAAAAAATTCATTAAAAAAAGTAATATTATAGAACTTATTAAAGTTGCTACAACTAATTCTACAAGTGTCAAAGCTTTTTTTTGTAAAAACATATTGATTTTATATTAATAATTATTAGACTTATTATAAAAATAATAAAATTAAAATCAAAAAAATATGAATAAAAAAGCTGAAAGTCTTATTTGAATAGTTATTTGAATTTTTATTCTTTCTTTTGTTATATTATGAGTAGTTGCAGTATCAAATTATTCGAAAACTATTATTTCAAATTTTAATAGAAAAACTAACTTAGATCTACTTACAACTAATGCTTATAATATAGTTTGAAAACTAGATACTTCTTCCTTAATTGACTGAGATGTTTTTTATATTTACAAAAATAAAGCTACTCATAAATTTGAGATAAAAA
>CAZRIS010000103.1:0-2277 GCA_964600205.1 uncultured Candidatus Peribacteria bacterium
TATTTGATAATCATAATCATGCACTTTATTTTTGGTATTTAGCTAGAGATTTATGATTAATTAATGAAAAATGAAATATTTTATATCATATAGATGAGCATGCAGATTATAGAAATCCTGAAGTTTTTTTAGAAAAAACAGATTTAGATAGTATTTTTAAATATACTAATTTTTCAAATATAAATGTAGGAAATTATATAATTCCATCTGAGAAACAATGACTTATTTGAAAAACTATTCAAATTAGAAATACCAAAAATTTAAAAGATTATTTAGATTGAAAATTTGAAAATGAAGAAAAAAATAAAAAAATTATTTTAAATTTGGATTTGGATTTTTTTGAACCTGAATTAGATTTCATAGATTATGATTTGAAGAAAAAAGTAATTTTAGATATTGCAAAAAAATCAAGTATTATAACAGTTTCAACTTCTCCATTTTTTATAGATCAAATTTTAGCTATAAAAGTTTTTAAAGATTTGTTTGGAAATTAAAAAAATATGCTTTTTTAAAAGCATATTTTTTAAGCTGGAATAATTGTATCAATAGCAGCAAAACTTGCAGGTTTTCATTTAGGTAAAATAATAGTCACTTTATCTCAAATATTTCATTTAAAGTGAGTAACTGCAGCAGTTAAAACATTATAAGTTTCTCAATCTACTACTACTTGATATTTTCATTTATCTTTTGTAAGTAATCAAATTTTTGTTTCTCTTTCTATTGGTGCAATTTGTTTATATGTCATTCTTCAATTAGGAGCAATTGTTAATTTTAATCTATCTCATTGAACTAATTTTGATTTTGAAGCATAATTGACTGGAACAGGATATTTATTTCATTTACTATCAAGCATTTCCTCTCAAGTAAAGACTCACTCAATTATTTTATTATCTCAATCATTATAAGAATGTAGATTATTTGTATCTAAATTTATTTCACTATCAAGACTTATTCATTCTTCTTTTATTAAATCTTTTAATAATTTTTTGGCACTTTTTAAAGATTTTTCAGATGTTTCTATAAAATCAAGTATTGCATTAATTGTTTTTTTGTTTTTCATATTTATTTTTTAGGATTTTAAAACTTTTAAATTTATTATATAGATTTTTTTAAAAATAGTAAATAAAAAAATATTTACAAGTTAGAAAAATATATTGTAATAAAGTAATTTATTTCTTTTAGGTAAAAAATTGTTATAAAAAATCATATTGCTAGAAAAGGTCAAAATGGGACAGTTGAATTTGTTTCTTTTTTTAGAATATTTTGAATTAGTATTATTAAAATTGAAATAATAGTTCAAACAATATAAGTTAAAAATAATCAAGCTATACTATAAGAGTATCAAAGTAAAGTTCATACAAAAATAGCAATTCTAAAGTCTCATCATCAAATTATTCATTCTGAGAACCTATAATCTTCTTCTTTTTTGTTTTTATCTTTTTTTTCAAAATAGTGAAGAATTATTCATATTAAATATTGAATATAAAAAAATCAAAAAATCAATAAAGCTCAATATAAAGCACTTAAGCTAGTATCATTTTTTATTTCAATTTGTAAAAAATTTTTAGTATAATATATGCTTAATCAAATTAGAAATAATATAATTAAATCAATAATTTCATTTTTTTCTTTCAACATTATATAATAAAATCAAATTACTCAAAAAATAAGAGTAAATATTGAAATTATATTTCAAGAAGTAGCTAAACTAGGAATTATATTTATTAGTGAAAGACTTTGAAAAATAATAGCAAATAATATTATTATTATTCAAGTAAGCATTATTCATTCATGAATTTCAAGAAAAATTATATCATAAAAAGTATAAAGTATAGTTATAAATCAAATACTAAGCCAAAATATAAGTTTAATTATTTCATTTAAATTTAGAGAAAAAATTAAATTATAATCTATTAAAAAATATCATATCAAAGAAAAAAGTATTCAAGTTGATAATTCCAAAAAAAGGTAAATAGGGCTTATTTTTTCATTGCAATATTTACATTTTCATAAATTTTTTAACCAAGAAAAAATAGGAATTAAATCCCAAAAATTTAATTTATGATTGCATTTAGGACAATGACTTCTTCAAGTTAATATTCAAGATTCTTTTGAGTGTAATCTATATATTAGTACAGATGCAAAACTACCAAAAAGAGTTCAAAAAATAAAAAGACTGAAAATAAAAAAAGTTTGCATTATTATTTTATTAAAAAATATTTTTCATATTTTATAAAAAAATACTTAATTTAAAAGTTTAATTTGATTTTTTGTTTA
>CAZRIS010000104.1:0-2273 GCA_964600205.1 uncultured Candidatus Peribacteria bacterium
CTTCATCAGCTTTTATATTTTTATTTTTTACAAGTGCTTTTAAATTTTCAATAGTTTTCAAAAAATCTTTTTCTTTTTGTTCTAAAAGTCTTTTTTCATTTATTGAATATCATTTTATGATATATTCTTTCAAAACTTTATTTGCCCATTGTCTAAATTTTGTAGCTTGTTTGCTATCTACTCTATATCAGACAGATAAAATTACATCTAAATTATAATATTCAATATTTCTTGTAACAGTTTTTCAACCTTCATTTTGAACTGTTGCAAAAATTGCAACAGTTTGTTCTTGGCTTAATTCTCAACTTTTAAAGATATTTTTTATATGTCTTGATATTGTAGATTTATCTCTTCAAAACAAAATTGCTATTTGATTTAAATTTAACCAAATAGTTTCTTTTTCTAAATCTACATTCAACCTAATTTCTCCATTTTCAGCTTGATAAATTTGTAATTTATTTTCTTGCATAACTTAAATTTTATATTTTAAATCTTGTATCATCAATAATTCAACTTTTTCACTTTCAAAATCAACTATGCTTTCTCAAACTATCAAATAAGCTTTTTTCAAATTAAATTCTTTTATAATTTTTTCCAATTGTAAAACTTCCCTTTTAAAATTTTCTTTATTTAACTGATAGCAAACTTGAACTGGTATAATTTCTCAATTTTTAAATAAAATAAAATCTATATCATATTTTTTTGTTTTAAAATAAAAAATACTTTCATTTTCTACAAATCAAAATTTTCTAAATTCTAAAAATACAGCATTTTCAAAAAGTCTTGATAAATTCATTTCATTTAATTGTCAAAAATTTGAGTAAAAAAGCCCATTATCTGATAAATAAAATTTTGCAACACTTTTTTCTACTCACATTAAAGAAAAACTAAAATTTTTCAAAGCAAATCAAAAATATGAATCTTGAAAATATTCAAACCAATTTGATAAAATCTGGTAAGAAACTTTTAATTGTTCAGAAATTTTTTTGATTGAAATAAATTCTCAAAAATTATAAGCTAAATATTTTCTAAATTTTTTTAAATTTGAGATATCTCTTACTTTATACCTATCAACAATATCTTTATAAAAAATTAAATCATAATAAGTTTTTAAAATCTGATTTTTTATTTTTTCTTCTTCCAAAACTACCTCTGGAAAAGCTCAATAAGTCAAAAACTCTTTTAAAATCTTTTTATAAAAATTAAATCCATCAATACTATATTGAAAATTTTTATCAAATTTTATATTTTTAAAATTCAAAAATTCTTCAAAATTTAAAGGAAAAATTTCAAAAGAAATATTTTTTCATCTCAAAGCTGTATTTATTTCTTTTGAAAGCATTTTTGCACTCGATCAAGTCACAACAACTTTTACATCAAAATCATTCAACAACCTCACAACAAATTTTTCCCATCAAGAAATATTTTGTATTTCATCAAAGAAAAAATAAATATTTTTATCTTTTGTAGATTTTCAAGAAAGTTCAAAATAAGATTTTAAAAGTTCATCAAAATCTTTTAATTCAAAATCAATCAACCTTTCATCTTCAAAATTTACATAAAAAATATTTTTAATATCAATTCATTTTTCAAGTAATTCTTGAATTTTCAAAAAACAAATACTAGTTTTTCAACTTCTTCTTGGTCAAATTAAAGATACTACTTTTTTTATTTTTAAATCTGGGATATTAAAATTTCTTTTATAAAAAGTAGAAAAATCTTTTTCCCAAAAATTAACAATTATTTCTTTTATATTATTAACCATACTTTATATTTTTTGCTGTAAATATATAAACTATACTTAGTATAGTTAAATATTTATAAAAATCAAACTAAAATTCCAAAGTAAATCAATAAGCATAATGATAAATTCATTTATTTTGAAAATCTACATCTTTTATCATTCTTCAAACATATCATTTGTAATTTTTATTTTTTTCAAAAATAGCTCCTGACTGTATCATAACAAGTGGTTTTTTATAAAAATTTAGTCATTCAAGTGAAAATTCTTCTCAAAGTTTTGGAAATTTTGTCATAAGTTTATAATTCCCTTTTGTTGAGTCATTTTTTGAAGGAATAAAATTTGAAAGTAGTAAAATATTGTTTCAATTTTCTTTTACTAAATCTTTTCTTTCTTTCCAGTCCTCTACTAAGTCAAAAACTCATTTTCAAGTTGATTTCTTTTTTCCAAATCAAGTTTCAAAAAATATTTTTTTTAATAGTTTTTTTATATCATATTTTTCTAATTTAGCTTCATCAAAAACTTTTATATA
>CAZRIS010000105.1:0-2256 GCA_964600205.1 uncultured Candidatus Peribacteria bacterium
CTTGTAGAGATAGAAGTTTTGAAGAATATATTATTTGTTATGGGAAAAAATAGAATTAGTTGTTTCTGACCATCCCCCTAACTTCCTATTGACCATCCCCCTAACCCCCTTCTAGAAGGGGGAACAAAAAAAATAACAAAGGTCTTTACTCCCTTGTATTGCTCCCTTTTAAAAGGGAGCTCGGCTGAAGGACAGCAGGGATTTTTGGGATGTAGACTATTTTTCTTCTAGCCTTTTTATATTATGGGAAAAAATAATTTTTATGAATCCAGATTTTATACTTATTTTTTTGTTATTTTTAGTAGTTTTATTGTTTTATTTAGCAATAAAATATTTTAAATATTTACTATTTTATCTTTGATTATTTTTTTGATTTATTTTTTGAATTTTTTTTAAAAACTTTTTTTGAAAATCAGATTTTTTTGAGAATTTTTTTAATAATTTAGAAAAATTTTTTTCAAATTCTATTATTTTTAATTTTTTAAAAAATCATTTAAAATTAACAATTTTTTTTATAATTATTTTTTTGTTTCATAGAATTTTTTATTATTTTTTCATAATTTTACTAACTTTTTTAAAATGGTTCTTAAAAAACTTTGAACTCTGGCTTTTAAATAAAAAAGAAAAAAAATAGTCAAAATTAATTTTGACTATTTTTTAATATAATTTCTTGTGTTGGGAAAGCCATTTCTATTTTTTCTTTTTCAAAAAGTTCTTTTATTTTTAAATTTATTTCTTCTTTTTGTTTTACAAAATCTATAAATTTATCATTAAGTAAGGAAAAATAAGTAATTTTTATGTTAAGTGAAAAATCTCAAAAATCATTAAATCATACTCTATAACTTTCAATTGTTTCATTTTCTTGATATTCTTCTAATATATCTTCTATTATTTTTATTGCTCTTTTTAGTTTTTCAAGACTAGTTTCATAAACTAGTCATACTTGTAAATCACATCTTCTAGTTTCTCTTTTACTTAAATTTTCTATATTTGAAGATATTAATTTTTCATTTGGAATTAGTACATAATAACCTTCTTTATCTACCATTGTAAGGTGAGAAATTCACATTTCTTTAATTGTTCCAACTTGTCAATCTATTTTTACAAAATCTCAAAGTTTGAAAGGTTTTGTAAGTAAAACAGTTATAGCACCAAATACATTACTTAATGTTTTTTGAGCAGCCAAAGCTATAGCAAGTCAACCAATTCAAGCACCAGTTATTAGAGCTGTTACATTATATCAAAGATTTGATAGAACAGTTATTACTCAAATTATCCAAGTAGAAACTATTATTATTTTTTTTATAAAAGTTAAAAGATTTTTATTTAAACTTTTAAATCTTGTTTTTTTGATTAAAAAATTTTCAAAAGTTACATTTAAAAAGCTTGTAAGAAAATAAATAAAAATTAAAAGAAAAATTATATAAAAAGTATGATCAACATATTTTTGATATTCAATAGGGATGTTTATAAACTTATAAAATATAAATAATCATATAAAATATTTATTTGTTTTTATAAAATTTATTAAATAATCAACAAAAATATTATCTAGGTTATTATTAGTTTTTTCTACTATTTTTTTTAATATTCTTTGAAGGATTCTATTTATTACTCAAATAATTCATAATACTGTAAAAAAAGCCATTATAGCATTAGTATATTCCAGAATTATATTTCAATATAATAATTTTTCTCTTATATGATTAGAAAGTAAGTAATATTTTGGTGAAAAATAATAAATAAAATAACTAATTCATAAAGTTACAAATATATAATTTTTTAGAATTATAAAAAAACTTATTTTCTTTTCTTTTTTGTTTTCTGACATATTTTTTAATTATTAAATAATTTTTTTAGATTATAATTTTTTTTATTTTTAATGCAAAAAAATAGCTAGAATTTTTTCTAACTACTTTTTTATTTTATTTTTCATAAATTCTCATAATTTTTTTGGACTAGTATCAATTTTTATTTCTTTTCTAATTAAAGAGAAATCTTCTGGTGCTTCATCCATATTAATCCAAACTTCATAACCTCAACCATGAGCTGTAGTTACTGGTTGTGCTTTTTCTTTATCAAATTTGTATTCAAAATCTGTAAAAGTAGTTGCAGCTTTATGAACTCAGTGGTTTAGAGTTGTTTTATACATTTTTTCTACTTTCATAGTTTTTACTCAGCTTGGAGAAACAACTTCAATTTCATCTCAAAGCTCAAATCTATTTTTTACTTCTACTCTTACCATTTTTGCTTTTT
>CAZRIS010000106.1:0-2256 GCA_964600205.1 uncultured Candidatus Peribacteria bacterium
AAAATCTACATTTAAAAGACAAAGATGGAAATGAACTTACAGAAGAACAGATAGACAAAATACTTTCTGGTATTGCAAAAGTAAAAAAACTTGATGCAAAAGATGTAATAGAAAACTGAAATGATGAAAATAAAATAAAGTTTTTTTATAAAAAATTGGAAAAATATAATAATTTATTACCTATTGAAATAGAAAAGAAAAAATCTGAAATTTTAAACACAGCAAAGAATATATGACTAAATATAAAAAATGAAAATATATTTTGGAAAGCTTGCAAAAAATATATTGTAAGTAATAATATTTTAAAAAGTATATATGTATGAATAGATACTTATAACTCATTAGATAATACATACTATTTAAATAACCCAAAAGATATAATAAAAATAACAAATAGTAAAAAATTTTTAAGTGTAGTAAAAATTTTAAAGAAAAATCATAAAAAAATTGATTTATTTTTTAATATGGCAAATCCAAGTATTAGATGAGATTTTAACACAATAAAAGAATTTTATAATATAACAAAAGAAAAAATATCTATATATGATATAAAAGAAATAAATTTCTCAAAACTTAAAAAAAAAGAACAAATTGAATTATTAAAAATGTTAAATGAAAATTCTTTAAATTTTATGCTAATTAAATATAAAAAAATTATAGAACAATTGTGAAATACAAATTATACAAATAAACTTAATAAATTACTAAATTATAGTGAATGTAGTAATAAGGAAGATTTAGATGATGAAGAAAATAATTTTAAACTAGATAATAGTCTATTAAAATTATTAAAAGATAACTATAAAAAATGAGTAGAAAGTATAGTATGAGGTAATTTTTCAATATGAATAAACAAGCTTAATGAACTACCAAAAACACTAAATTATATACTATCAAATGATAATATAATTACAAAAATTATAGAAAAAGATGAAAACTTTTATAAATTCTTAACAAAAACACAACAAAAAGAATTTAGTATAATATATGCTAAAAGTATTTTAAATAAAAAAAACCTAACATTAGATGAAAAATGAAATCTTTTGGCATTATTACAATTTAAAGATATTTCTAACATAATAAATATTTTTAGCTTGATGGAAAATAATACAAAACTAATACAAAATATAATAAAAAGACCTCTATTTAAAGCTACTATGATAAAATTTATTAAAGAAAATAAAAATGAAATCTCAAAATTAAATAAAAAACAACAACAAAAAATAAATGAAATATTAAAACAAATAGATATTTACAATAAAACTATAAATAAATTTAAAAAAGTTTATAATAATTCAGAATTTAAAAAAACAATAGAAAACAATAAAAATAATAATTTAATAAACAAATTATACAATAATAAAAAATTCATAGAATATATAGAAAAAACTAATTCAAACTTACAATGACCTATTGTATGAATATGTAGACTAACACTATGAGATTGATGAAAATGAGAAACTATAGATTGATATATTTCAATGCTAGCAGAAAATATTGAATGAAATACTAAAAAAGAAAAAGTAAAAAAATTTCAAAATATATTAAATGATATAAATAAATTTGTAAATGAAACATTTTTAAAACAGCAACAAGAAGAAGAAAATATTAAATTAGATAAAAAAGATATACAAATTTTAAAATCTATAAATCCAAATTACTTAAAAGAAAATTGAAAAAATATAAATTATAAATGAATAGATGATGATTTTAGCATATTTCTAAAATATAAAAAAGAACAATTAAAAAAAGAAAAAAAGAATATAGAAAATTTAAACTTTGATGTTATCATAAAAGAATTTATAAAGATAAAATGACTAGATTGATTGAGTCAAGAATGGCAAAATAGAATATTTTCACATATAAAAACTAAAAAAAATGTTTATTTAGTTAACAAATTAGCAGAACAAACAAATAAAAATCCAAATTATGTATATAACATATACAAAAGCTGAGATAAAGAAAAAATTAAAAAATTTCATGAAAGTTTAGATAATGAATATTTCTCATATCAAATAGAATATGGTTCTATAATAGAAAAAAGTAAATACACACAAAAAAACAATAATCCCAAATACCAAAATATAGAAATCAACAATACTTCTTCTAACAATATAGAAAATAATTTAGATGAAATAAAAAATATTGAATATAAAAGAGAATGATGACTTGTAAAAATAAAAAATCCTTTTGCAGAAGAAGAAATAGAACCTAAAACCATAGAAGCAAAAAATATCAAAGAATGAAATGAACTAC
>CAZRIS010000107.1:0-2211 GCA_964600205.1 uncultured Candidatus Peribacteria bacterium
TTAGCTAATAATCAAGTTTTTTTTCTTTGAAAATTTTAAAAATTATGTTAATATAAAAGTAAATATTATTAAATAAAAAATATATGACTAAAATAGCAGTAAATTGAAATACAGCATATAATACTATTTTAATTACACAAAATGATTTAAAGAAATCTTTTTTAAATCATAGTGAAGATAGTGTAAATATATCTTTTTTAGTAAAAGAAATAAAAGAATTTATTTGATGAAATTGATTAAATATAGCTTACAATTTAGCTTTACTTTGAGAAAAAACTAAATTATTTACAGCAGTATGAAATGATTTTGAATTTAATGATTTTTTCAAAAATAATATAGATTTAAGTTGAGTTTATTATTCTAAAACTAATAAAACAGCTAGAAGTTTTATTTCAACAGATGAAAAAAAATCTTATATTACTTCTTTTTATTTATGAGCTATTTTAGATAGTAATAAAATTGCTTGTGAAGTAAAAAATGATGAAAAAATAGACTATGCTATAGTATCAGCAAGTAGTAAAGAAGCTATGATTGAAAAATTAGAAGCATTTAAAAATACTTGAGCAAAAACTTTTTTTGATCCAGGAAGTCAAGTTATAAATATGAATAAAGAAGAATTATACAAAGCCTTTAAAAATACAAATTATTTAATAGTAAATCAAATAGAATTTGAACATATAAAAAAAATTTCTGAACTTACAGATTGAGAATTAATTGAATCTTTTGATAAAATAATTATTACATATTGATTAAAATGAAGCAAAATTTTTGATAGAAATTATTATTTAGATGAAGTAGAATGAGTTGAAAATCCTAATGAATTAGATTCTACTTGATGTTCAGATGCTTATAAAGCAGGACTTATCTCTGGAATAAAAAATTGATATTCTTGGAAAACTAGTGCTAGAGTTTGAGCTATACTTGCTTCTCTTTGTGCTTGATATATTTGACCTGAGAATCATAAAACTTCTTGGGAAGAATTAGAAAAATTATATAAAGATACTTTTTGAGAAGAGCTAGAATAAAAAGACTTAAAAAATTAATTTTTTAAGTCTTTTTTAGTTAAATTTACTAAATATTTAATATATCATTCAGGAATTTTTGTTATTATTCAATCTATTATTTGTTTTTGTTCTTCATTTAATTTTTTTCAAGTTCTTTCAATGATATAATAAATTATATCTTTATTTGTTTTTAATTCTTTTTTTCATTTTTTAAATTTAGTTTTTCTCAATGAAAAAATTTTTTCTTTTTCTCATAAAATTCATTTAATAGATATATCTATTTTATCCTCATTTAAATGTACATAAAAAGAATATAGAATTTTTTCATTATTTTCTCATATATGATTATATTCTAAAAGAAAATAATTAGGTTTTTTATTATCTAAATAATTTATAAATTCTAAGTCATTATTATATATTTTTCACTTATAATTATTTTCTATATCCTGATTTCATTTAGTTATATTAAATTCTAAAGGTTTTAAATTTATTATAGTAGCTATATAATGATTTCAAATATCTAATTTATCTCATAAATTAGCTTTTTTGATATTAAATTTTTCTTGCATATTTGAATCTGCTATATATACATTCTCTCAAAAATTTAAAACTAAAATAGAATGAGCACTATATCTATCAAAAGTTAGAATTTTAGGTTTTAATTCTTTTAAAAAATCATAATATAATAATGTCCAATTATGACAGTTTCATCAATTATAATTAATTTCAGATAAATCATTTTTATATTTATTTATCAAAAGCTGTCTTATTTTTGAATATGTATCAAGTTCTGAAAAATCTTTATAACTAGTATCATAAGGGAATTTGTATAGCTTTTTTGTAGAAAGTTTCTTTGAAACTTCATTTATATAATCAAAAATATGATCTAATATTTGAGGAATAGTTCTAGCTAAATTTATTCAAATCTTAGTTTGTTCTATTATTTTTAAATACAATTGTTTAATTTCTTCTTTATTTTCTTTCTTATTTTTTAATAATTCATTTATTTCATCTACTTCAGAAAAATCTGGAACTTGATCTTCTTGTGTTTTTGAAAATTCCAATCATTGTTTTTCTAATTTTTCCATATTTATTTGTATTTAAATTTAAATCTAATATAATTTTAACATATAATTATTTTTTTATCAACTTTAAAATTTTTTATGAAAAAAATATACCTAATAGATGCAAATAGTTTTATTTATAG
>CAZRIS010000108.1:0-2185 GCA_964600205.1 uncultured Candidatus Peribacteria bacterium
TTAAAGCTAGGATAACAGGATTGCAGGATTTAAAACAGGATTTGCAGGATAAAAAATGAAATTGAGAGTTGATAAAAGGTAATAAATATATAGAAAATGATGATATATTTTTTTTAATAATTTGACAAGATTGAAAGGAAAAACTTTGTAAAAATTGTGAAATTTTATTTTTGAAAAAAATTGATAACAATACTTTTGAGGCTTTGGTAAGGCCATGAAAAAAATTTAAAATGTGAACAAAAATAAAAATTATAAAAAATAATATAAGTTATGATTTTGAGGTTATAAATTATACAAAGGAATGAAGAATTATAAAATATTATGGTAATGAAGATATATTTAAAATTCTAGAAAAGATATGAAAAATGCCTTTACCTCCTTATATTACTTATTCAAAAGATAAGGAAAAACCTTATCAACCTATACAGGCTAAAAAATTTGGTTCAGTAGCAGCACCTACTGCAAGCTTACATTTTACAAATGAACTTATTGAAAAGTTAAAAAATAAGTGAATTGATTTTTATGAAAGTACATTACATATATGAATGTGAACTTTCAAAACAGTAGATGTAGAAGATATAGAAAATTATGATATTCATTCTGAAATGGTAGAAGTACCTATTGATATGTTTCAAAAAATATGAAATTTGAAAGATAATAAAAAAAATATAGTTGCTGTGGGTACTACTTCTACTAGAATTTTAGAATCTTTACCATACTTATATAAAAAATTGGAAAATAATAATATTTTTCCACAAATTAGGAATAATTTTTTTGATCTTTTAAATATAGATTGAAAAGAAGTAGAAAAATTTATAGAGGATGATTATTTTATAGAAAATGGGATAATCTATTTTAATACAAAGCTTTATATTTATCCTTGATTTTCTTATAAAATTGTAGATAAACTTATTACAAATTTCCATCTACCTAAAAGTAGTTTGCTTATGTTGGTAGCTGCTTTTATGTGATATGATAATATGATGAAAGTTTATAAGCATGCAATAGAAAAAAAATATAGATTTTTTTCATTTGGAGATGCTATGTTTGTAGATACTAAATTTTAGTTTTTAATTTTTTTATATGAAACTAAATTTGAGGTTAATAAGATATGTTATAGTTATCTTATCTAGTATAATAAGTGTATATGCTATACAAATTTTTATCCAAAATTTTAATATTGAAAAAGAAATAAAAACACTAAAAAAAAATAAAAAAATTTTAGAAAATGACACATATTGGATAAAGTACTATTATGAACCATTTTTAAAAACAGATTATGCTAAATTATATTTTCAACATAGGGCATGAATTGTTTGAAAAAATGAGATTTTGATTAAAATAATAAGTAAAAAAAATGAAAATTATGAAAAAAAAATAAGCTTTGAAAAATATAAAGCTTATAGAAAAATAAATTGTATTCAATTTTTTAAAACACTTAAAAAAAAATATTTTAACTAATTTTATTCCATTCTGGGAAAATAGCATATACCATATCAAACCAAGCATCAGAAGCTTTTTGTATTCATATACTTTTTGAACCTATTAGTTTTTCTGTAAGTTTATCTTCTCATTCAAACATTAGTTTTTCTACTTTTTTACCAAGTTCTTGGAATTTTTTTTCTTCAAAAAATCTAGGTGAATTTAGCTTCCTAAACTTTTTCCATAAATCATCATTATGTTTTAAAATATTACTCATTATAAGTCCTCATTTTGTCTTTTTCTTTTTTATTTCTTCTATAATTATATCATTTACAAAATTATCTATTTGATTTTTTGTTTCTTCATCTAAATTATTAGGAAATAATATAGAATATTTTTTTTGTAAATCTTCTACAAATGGAAAATATTTTTTTTCTTTGTAAAAAGATAATACTAAATTTTTAATTTGTTTTAAATCATTTTCAGTTAGCATAATTTATTTTAAAAGATAAAAAAATATAGATCATAAATCTATAATTTTAAATTATTTATCCAAATATGTAGTTTGAGTATAAATATTTTATGAAAGATTTCAATAATTCCTTTTTTTATTAACCTTCTGCACCTAAAAAAGAGGATTTTGAAGTATTTTTCTTTTTTAAATAAAAACAACTTGAAAATAAATATAAAATATGTATCATACACCTTACTTTGTGGTGGCTGTAGCTCAGTTGGTAGAGCCCTGGTTTGTGGCACCAGTTGT
>CAZRIS010000109.1:0-2081 GCA_964600205.1 uncultured Candidatus Peribacteria bacterium
CTAACAAGAATCAAACTTTTAGAAAAATCTGCAAAAAAAATGTGATTTAGTGATGAAAAAAATTGCAAAAAATTAAAAAATATTATAAACTAAGAATGGAATTATAGAAAAATTACAGAAAGCTAAAGCATTCTGTTGATTTGTGTGGAAAATTCCAATAAATTAATAAGATGGTTTTAGTTATTTTATTTAATATTTAACAAAAAAATATGTCTATAAATACAAAATGTCCTCATTGTGGGAAAAAGTATACTTTGGATGATAAATTGCTTGGAAAAAAAGCAAAATGTAAAGAATGTGGAAAAATATTTTTGATTGAAGAAATACAAGAAAATATTTCAGAAGAAAAAAATCAACAAGGTGTGGATAGCTCTTTGAAAAAAGTTTCAGAAAAATCTCCTGATTTAGAAATAAAACCAGAAAAAGCTAGTTTTATAATATTTTCAAATCCATTAATTTTAATTTTATCTGTAATTGCATTAATTTGAAGTTTGTTTTCAAGCTATGCTTTAGGATTATTTGCTATTGTAGCTTTGCTTTTTGTTTGGGAAAATATTAAGTGGAAAAAAGAAAAATATATTCTTACTGATAGAAAAATTATTTTTGATAATTGAAGTCTTATAAGTGATAATTCTACAGAAATTAATCTTGATAAAATAACTGAAGTTAAAGCAAGTTTACCATTTTTACAACATTTAATTTTCAAAACTTGAAATATTTATATAAAAACAGCTTGAGCAAAAACAGCACAAGTTAGGCTTTCAAATATTAAAAATACAATGGAAGTATATGAAGAATTTAGAAAAAGAATGCAAAAAAATGGTTTTCATTTGAAAAAAGAAAAATTAGTTCAATCTGAAAAACCTCATATGATTTGAGTAATTTGAGAAGTTTTTTGAAAATTAATTTGAATTCTGATTTTTGGTTTTTATCTACTTATTCCTATTCTTTCTGAATTAAATAGTTTAGGTGAAATTCCATTTTTAGTTACTTTAGTTCCTATTTTTATTTTAGCTGTAGCTATATTTTTTATAACAATAACTATTCTTGATTTAAGAAAAAGAAAATATGAAATATTTACTGATAGTATTTGGTATCATGAATGATTTTTAAATAAACATTATGCTTTTATTCCTATGGAAGTTGTATCTGATGTTGAAAATACTCAAAGTTTTTTCTCTAAGATTTTTGGGTTACATGATATAGTTATTTCTTCTGCCTGAGTATCAAATAAAGTAGTTTTCAAAAATATGGTGAATTGAGAAACTATGATAAAAAATATTAGATATTTGAAAGACCATATCACAATGAGTGAAAAAGATGCTATTGAGGGAGAAGAAAAAACTTCTAATTCTCTTATCTGATTTAAAAATAAAATTGAAGAGCCTCTTGATTTTGATAAAGAATTTGAAGGTCATTATAAAGCAAATATTGCAAAAACAATTGTTGAAACTTTACCACTTTTAGTTGTTCCACCTTTTATTGTATTATTTATTGTTATTGTAATTTGAAGAATTTTAAAATTATATTTTACAGATTATTATATTAGAAAAACAACTATTGAAAAGAAATTTGAATTATTTTCTACTAAATTTTCTAGTTTTAATATAGAAAAAATTACAGGTGTTCAATTTAAAGAATCTTTTGTAGATAAATGGTTTGGGACAATGACTGTTAAATTTTGGTCAATAGGTTCTACAACTCCAATGACTTTTGAAAATATCAAAAAAACTCCTTGACTGGAAGAAAAAATTTTAGCAAAAGTTTGAATTAGAAAAGAAGAAAAAGCAGGAGAATTAGAAATAGATTTTAATTTAAAAAATTTCCTAAAATCAAATTTATTTATTTCTCCACTTCTTATTTTACTTTTTCCAATTACAATAATTATATTTATTTATAAAAAATTTTATTTTTCAGAAAAAAGATATTTGAGAGATATTTTTAAAAATTATATAGCTACAAGAGAGTGAATCTTCTTTGTTACTAGAAAATATGTACTTTTTAGACATATAAAATGAGTAAAATCTACAAAATTTCCTCTAACTAATACTTGAAATTTATGGCTTAATGTTGCTTGAGAA
>CAZRIS010000110.1:0-2067 GCA_964600205.1 uncultured Candidatus Peribacteria bacterium
AGTTCAAAGAAGTAAAGGAATATGAGCAAAAACTGGTTTTTCCCATCAAAATGCATCATACATTATTACATGTTTTGGAGTAGAAGGAGTCCATTCATCTCATCTAATTACATGAGTTATTCACATCAAATGGTCATCAACTACATTAGCTAAATGATAAGTAGGAAAACCATCTGTTTTTAATAAAACTTGATCATCTATATCTTTACTTGGAACTTTTATTTTTCATTTTACTAAATCTTCAAATTCAATAATAGTATTTTTAGGAACTTTTAATCTTACAGTATAGCTAGCTCAACTTTTTAATTTCTCTTCTACTTCTTCTTTACTTAAATATCTACATTTTTGATCATATTTTGTAGGAAGTCATAAAGCTTGTTGTTCTTCTCTAAGTTTTGTTAATCTTTCAGGAGAACAAAAACAATAATAAGCTTTATCCTTATCTATTAGTTCTTGAACATATTTTTTATAAATATCTAGTCTTTCAGATTGAAAATATGGTCAAAGATCTCAAGGATTATTTGGTCCTTCATCTGGAATTAATCAAACAGATGCTAATACTTCCAACATATTTTCTACACTTCATTCTACAAGTCTTGTTCTATCTGTATCTTCTATTCTTATTAAAAATTTTCAATTATTTTTTTTAGCAAATAAGTAATTATATAATACAGTTCTTAAACTTCAAATATGTACATATCAAGTAGGACTTGGTGCAAATCTAGTAGTTACAGTCATTAAATTTTTGTATTAATAAATAAATTATGATAATATTTTATAAATAAACAATATAAAGTAAAGATTTTTTTTTGACTATTTTTTAAAAAAATATATATTATGGGTATAACAATATTTTCTAATTAATTTTTTTTATGTGAAATGATGAAAAGTTAAATTTAATTATAAATGAATTAACAAAAATTCATTCAGAATTATGAAATATTAACTCTAGATTAGATAAAGTTGATTCTAGACTAGATAAAGTTGATTCTAGACTAGATAAAGTTGATTCTAGACTAGATAAACTTGATTCTAGATTAAATAATATAGAATCAGAATTAAAAATTCTACAAGATAATTTTGATGATTTTAGAGAAGAAACTGAACAAAATTTTGAATTAGTTCATAAATTAATAGATCAAGCTTTCCAAAAAATAGCAGATAATTATAATTATCAAGAAAAGGTAAGACAAATAGAAAATATAATTTCTACTTCTCCAAAAAGAAGATATACTAATTTTAATAATTAATAAAAAATAAAAATGATTTACTCTAAAATACAAAATGCAAAACAAGTACAATCTACATTAATTCCTACAGTTATAGATAAAACTCCTAGTTGAGAAAGAGCTTATGATATTTATTCTAGGTTACTTGAAGATAGAATAATTTTTCTTTGAGAAGCTATAGATAGTGCAGTAGCAAATACTGTTATAGCTCAAATGCTTTTTTTAGAAAAACAAGATCCCAAAGCTCCAATAACTCTTTATGTTAATTCTCCAGGAGGACATGTTACAGCAGGACTTGCTATTTATGATACAATGCAATATATAAAATGTCCTGTTCATACTGTTTCTGTTTGACTTTCTGCAAGTATGGGATCTATCATTTTAACTTGATGAGAAAAAGGACATAGATATGCTTTACCTCATAGTGAAATAATGATCCATCAACCATTATGAGGTGCAGAAGGACAAGCTGTTGACATAAAATTAGCTGCAGAACATATTATCAAAACTTGAGAAAGATTATATAAAATTATTTCTAAACATACTTGAAAATCCGTAAAACAAGTCGAAAAAGATTGTGATAGAGATAATTTTATGACAGCAGAAGAAGCTCTTAAATATGGATTAATTGATAAAATAATAAAATAAAATCCTGAGAAAATCAGGATTTTTTGTTTTTAATAAAAAATATGATAAAATATAAAAAATAAAATTAATATAAAAAATATGCAAGAAAAATTAAAATATAATATTTCAGATGAAGATAAAAATACTTTATTTGAGAAAACAAATACTACTTTATGACTTTGGGCAAATTATTTAATAATTTTTCTTATTT
>CAZRIS010000111.1:0-2064 GCA_964600205.1 uncultured Candidatus Peribacteria bacterium
TAAATTATGCAAATTTATTCTATAAAATTAAAATTAAGCTCAAAAGAGGAAATAAAAAATAATTTTTATTATTCTATATTAGGAGCTGTACTTAATATTTTTAAAAATGATATTGAAATTTATAATTCTATACTTTCTATTTCTCCTCTTATAAAAATAAATTTGGAAAAAAAAGAATATTTAATAAAAATTTCTATTTTGTGAAAGAAGAATTTTGATAAAATTATTTCTGAAATTTTATCTGAAAAAAAACAAATAAGTCTTGATAATAAAATTTTTGAGATAGAAGGGATAAATTTTGATTTTAAAATTTTTGATTTAGAAAAAATAGTTTTTAATGATTTTTCTTTTATAGAGCTTCAATTTTTGAGTCCAAGTTTTGTGAAAGAAAAAATAAATGATAAGCAAATAAATTATTATTTACCAGAATCTTCTATTTTTTTAAGTTCTATTATTAGAAAATTTTTCAAAATTTATAATATAGAAAATAATGATTTTTTACTAAAAATAAAAGAAAAATTTAGAGAAAATATTATTATTTCAAAGTTTGATATACATACAAAAAAAATAAAATTAAAAGATTGAATAAAAGCTTGAGTAGTAGGGAATATTAAATACAATTTAATTTGAGAATTTACTAAGGAAGAAAAAGAAATTTTATACAAGGCTATTAGATTTATAAATTTTGCTTCTTTTGGAAATTGAACTAAACTAGGTTTAGGTCAAATAAAGGCTAGAGTTTATTAATAATTTTAAAAAATTATGTTTTTATATTTAGTAAACCAAACTACAAGATTAAATAAAGAAGGTTGAAAACTTATAGTAAAAACAGAAAATCTAACTAGAAAAATTCCTTTTTGAAATATAGAATGAGTAGTTATTTTTGGAAAAATTCAACTTTCAACAGATGTTATAAGAAGTTTTTTAAAAGCAAAAACTCCAGTTTTTTTCTTGAGTAAATTTTGAAATTATTTTTGAAAACTTGATAGTTTAGAATTAAAAAATGTAGAACTTTTATATAAACATATAGAAGCTTCAACAGATACCTATACTTCAACAATTTATGCAAAAACTATAATTACAGCAAAAATAAAGAACTCTATAACTATGCTTAGAAGATGGGCTAGATTTGATTTATTTCATCAAAAAGAATTAAAAAGGTTTTGAGAGATTATTCAAAAGTTAAATGAATTTTTAGAAAAATCAAAAAAAGCAAAAACAAAATGGGAATTAAGATGATATGAAGGAAATGCTTCTAAAATATATTTTGAAGCTTTTAGAATGTTTTTACCAAAGGGATTTGAAATGAATTGAAGGACAAAAAGACCACCTCTTGATGAAGTGAATGCACTACTTAGTCTTTGATATACTTTTTTGGCTCAAACTATACAAATGATTTTACAAATTCAAGGTATTGAAGCTCAACTTTGATTTTTTCATAAACCAAAAGATTTAAGAACACTTTTAGTTCTTGATATGATGGAAATGTATAGGTCTTGGATTGTAGATGATTTAATTATTAGAATTTTGAATAAACAAGCTATTAAAAAAGAACATTTTTTTATAAATACAGAAAATGAAAAAAGACCTGTTTTATTAAATGAAGAATGATTACAAATTTTTATAAAAGAATATTATAAAACAGTTTTTTCTAAAAATGATGAAGAAAATTTTTGAAATTACAAAAAATTAAAAATGATTGAAGAAGATATAATGCTTTTTAAAAAATCAATTTGAGAAAAAGATCCAAAAATTTATACTTGATTTATAGTAAAATAAATTTTTTATGAGAATTTTATACATAAGTAGTGAAAAAATGTATTTAGCAGTGGCTTATGATATTACGAATAATAAAGCAAGAACAAAAATAGTAAAAATACTTGAATCTTATGGTTTTAGAGTTCAAAAATCTATTTTTGAAATAGAAGTAAATAAAACTCAATTTTTAAGGCTTAAAAAATCTTTGAATTATTGGCTTGAATATGCAAAAAGTAAATATAAAGAAAATGAAGAAAATAATGATAGTATAAAATTTTATATTTTATCAAAATTTTGAGAATGAAA
>CAZRIS010000112.1:0-2055 GCA_964600205.1 uncultured Candidatus Peribacteria bacterium
ATTCTCAATCAAAATATTTTATAATTTCTTTATATCAAATAGTTTTTAATCAAAAGTCATTTTTATTATATTTTTTTAGTAAATTTTTTACTTCTTCAATCAATCAATCTTCTATCATTAAATCTACTCTTTTATTTATTCTTTCATATAATTTCTCTCTATTCCCATCATAAGGAGTCAAAAATAAAGTATCATAAATTAATTTTTTTTCTTTTATAAAATCACTTTTACTTTTTCAAGAAAGAATTTTTATTTCTAAAGCTCTAATAACATAATTTAAATTATTTGGGTGAAGAGTTTTTGCATAATCAGGATCCAAATCTTGTAATTTTTTATATAAATACTCTTTTCAAAATTTATTTGCTTCTTTTTCCAACTCTTTTCTTAATTTTAAATTTGGTGGAATCTTAGGAATATTAAAATCATAAATCAAACTATCAATATAAAGACCAGTTCATCAAGTTAAAACAGGAATTTTTCATTTTGAAAATATATTTTTTATTATTTTTTTTGCTTTATTTTTAAATTCTCATACACTATAAGTTTCATTAGGATAAATTATATCTATCATATGATGAGTAACTCATTGCATTTCTTCTTTTGTAATTTTTGCAGTTCAAATATTCATTTCCTTAAAAATTTGTCTACTATCTGTTGAAATAATCTCAGTATCAAGTTTTTTAGCTAAATTAACACTTAAAGAAGTTTTTCCAGAAGCAGTCGGACCATAAATAACAATTATTTTATTTTTATTAGTTTTATTTTTCAAAAAATTCTCTATTTTTTTTTCATACTTTTCCATCATCTATTTCTTATTTTTTAAGTAAATTAACAAATGCTTCACTTGGAAGACTTACCTTTCAAAATTGTTTCATTTTCTTTTTTCACTTTTTTTGTTTTTCAAGAAGTTTCTTTTTTCTACTAATATCACCTCAATAAAGCTTGGCTGTTACATCTTTTCTTAGAGCTGATAAAGTCTCTCTTGCTACTACTTTTCATCAAACTGCAGCTTGAATTTTTATAGCAAAAAGTGCTCTTGGAATATTTTCTTTTAAATTTTTACAAATTTTTCAACCTACATAATGAGCTTGGTCTCTATGAACTATAAATCATAATGCTTCTACTTTTTCATCTGCTATTAATATTTCAAGTTTTACTAAATCATCTTCCCTATATTTTAAAAATTCATAATTCAAGCTAGCATATCAAGAACTTAAAGATTTTATTTCATCATAAAAATCTCAAATTAATTCATTCATTGGAAGCTCATAAGTAAGCATTACTCTATCTGTATCTATAAATTGTTGATTTTTAAAAATTCATCTTCTTTCTTGAGCTAATTGCATAAGATTTCATACATACTTCCCTGGAGTAATAATCTCAACTTTTGCTATTGGTTCTTCTATAGATAAATATTTTTCTCTTGGAGGTAAATCTTCTGGATTTGATATATAAACATATGTATAAATTTTTCAGTTTTCTTCAAAAACTTCTGTTTCAAATCTAGAATAATCTGAACTTTTATCTCAATCAATTTTTATTCTATAAGTTACTTGTGGAGATGTCATTATAACATCCATATCAAATTCTCTTAAAAGTCTTTCTTTTACAATATCAAGATGTAAAAGCCCTAGAAATCAACATCTATAACCATTTCATAAAGCAGTAGAAACTGCAGGCTCTACACTTAAAGCACTATCATTTAAAACTAATTTTTCCATAGCATCCTTAAGTGCAGGATACTCAGAAGCATCCATTGGAAAAATTCAAGCATAAATAAAAGGTTTTGCTTCTCAAAATCATTCTATAGGAGTAGCTTCTTCTAATTTAGCTTTTGGTCATTCTACATTTTCAGGCTTCCATAAAGTATCTCATACTTTTGCATCTCTAATAGTTTTTAGTCAAGTAACTACATATCAAATAGAACCTAATCAAATTTTAGGATCACTTACATATTTAGGAGAAAAATGACCTACATCTAAGGCTTCTATCTTTTTTTTAGAATTTAAAAAATACAAAGTATCTCATTTTTTTATTTCTCATTGAAAAACTTTT
>CAZRIS010000113.1:0-2054 GCA_964600205.1 uncultured Candidatus Peribacteria bacterium
TTTGATAAGATGAAATAACAAAATTTATAGTTTTGATGTATCTTCAACTTGATGAATTGTTACATTAAAAAAAATAAATTTATCCTTAAATGTAAGTCCTTATGCAAGAATAGATACTTGAAATATGATTTTGTATATAGATAATTCAAAATACAATAATGTTAGATTAAGTGCAAACAAAGAAAATGGTAATGTAATTTTAACTATAAATTTTAATGGAAAATGATATGATTTGTATTGAAAAAAAAGATTTGATATAGAAGTTTTTGTAAAAAGGGTGGTAGATCATTGATATATAGTTTCAAGAATTAAATCTATTTCAAATTATACAAATAAGGTAACTTGAAATTATAATTGACCTTTTTCTATTTTGTATTCAGATAATGCTGTAAAATGAAGTTTAACAGAAAATACAAATGACTATTTTACAGATGCTAAATTATATTTATGAAATATCACAGATAATTACTTAACTTATAGAAAATAAAAATTAAAAATCTTCCATTTTAAAATATTGCTCTAATTGTTTTTTGGTAATTCAAAAATGGTTATAACTATCATTATATAAATCATTTGTAATATCATAATAAAAATTATTGATTTTTGAAACTTGGTGTGGATAATTTATCCATCAAGTTTGTATATCACCTTTTTGTCAGTTAAATAATGCAACAAATGAAAAAAGTTCTGTTAGACTTTGACAAATTACCTCTTTTTTATAATAAGCATAGAAAATAATCCATAATTTATAAAGTTTTGGTCTTTTATCTATAAATTCAGTTAATTTATCATCATCTATTTTTTCTTGTATTTTTTGAGATATTATCTTGTTATACTTAAATTTTTTTGTCATATAATGATATAGTTGTTTTAATGTTTTACCATCCCACCTTTTTGCAAATAATAGCAACTTATACATATATTTAAAATTATACCTTATTTTGTATATAGTCATTTTTTTGAAAGTAGAGTATAGTATTTTTCATAAAAGTTTTTTGTCTATATTTTTATATAATCTTGCATCTCACAAATCATAAATATATGCTTTTTTTCGTAAAATATAATTATTATCATATTTTGTAGCTATTTGTGTATCAGGTGTAATTTCTGCAAATACCATTAAATTTTTTTCATTATTTAGTTTGTAAAATTCTGCTTTTTCAGAAATATTAAAAAAGACTAATCTATTTTTATATTCTGCAATTCATCATACCAAAAATCATCTATTATATCTTTTATATTTCCATTTTGATAAATAAAAAATTCAATCTTTATACAAATTTTCTATATTATCATCTATACTTTTTTCTAAATCTATATTTCATAAAGGTCTTATATCTCTGTAATTAAATACATAAACATAGTATTTTCTATTATGATAATATACTCACATAAGTTCTCATTTATATTTTTTTAATATTCTTTCTTCCATTTCAGGTTTAAAATCATAGAAAACTACATATTTTCATTTTTTAAAAAGGTACCATTTATTTTTTACTTTAAAGGTATTTTGTATCATATTTGTAATTTTGTTTATTCTTTTCAGATTTATATTGTATGTTTTTCTTTTTGGAAATTTAAGTCATTTATCATTTTTTATAATTTTAGAAAACAATCTTTTATTTATTTGAAAGTGCAAAACTGGGTTTTTTGTATTTAATTGTCATTTTGCAACAAAATGTTTTTTATTTTGTATAATGGTTTGTACTGTACAATTTTGAATTTTTTTCCTACTAACTTCAATAATGTATGGAATATATTTTTTATATTTTGGATTTTGGATTTTCTTTACTTTTGCTATAATTTTTTTGTATATTATATTTTTAACAATACATATTTTATTTTTATCCTTTATTTTATTTTCTATTACATTGTCTATTCTTTTTGTAAATATTTTATTTATAGCAAATTCTATTTTATTAACAGCAAAAATAGGACTTATAAATAAACAAAAAACAGACAATAGAATAAGCTTTAATTTTTTCATTTTTATTTTATTTATTATAAATGATTTACTTTAATTATATAAAGATAATTCATTTTGTCAATAAAAA
>CAZRIS010000114.1:0-2047 GCA_964600205.1 uncultured Candidatus Peribacteria bacterium
AACATTTTAGCTCCATTTCTTTTTGAATAAATAACAAAATCCTTTAACAATTCCATAAAAGTCTCTGGTAAAGATTTATCGCTAAAATATTTTCTTGCCGAATTTACTAAGTATTTCATTGCTTTAAAAGAAACCATAAAGCGATTTCTTCTTTCCATTTTTAAAATACTTTCTTGCATTAAGAATAAAAATCCTTCATCAAAATTATGATAGGCTACGACAGTCTCAAAATAATCTTTTAAATAAGAATTATTTTGCAAGAAATTTTCATAAATACTTTTTTTTGCCAAAATTATAAAAACAATTTCAGAATTAAAATAATGCTTCATTATGGCTAAAATATCAACCCCCAACCTTTGAGCTTGGCTATAAAAATTAAAGAAATCCTGAAATACAATTGTTATATTACCAGCATTAGCAGCCTCATTTAAAATAGCAATTAAAATTTCTTCAAAATTATTTTTATTTTGTTCAAAAAATAAAGTAGAAGGAATTACCTTAATTCTCATTGACTCATATTCACTACCTAAATCACCCAAACTTAAACGATAGGAAAGTAATTTTAAAATTTCAAATGATACTGTTTCGCTCTCAGAAACTAAAAACAAATTCTGATTATTACCTTTTAGATAAATATTTTCCATTTTTTTTATATCATTTTGGTATACCTCATAGGCATTTTTACCAAAAAGCCCTTTGTAATAAGAAATATCTCAGGAAAATTTATCTAAAAAATATAATCTACCATAGGACATTGCAGTTCCAAACTGCCCAAAAGCTAAAAGCCTCTCACGGCTTCATCACCTTCTATTATTTTTATAATTAAATTGTTTTCTATAAATCCAACCTGCCGCTCCAATAAAATCATCTTTCTTTATCCCCTGTCTTAGCAAAAATTTTTTAAAATCTAAATCTCTTTCAAAAAGAATATCAAGAAAATCTACTATTGTAACCTTATACTCAATTCTTTGAATTTCACTTTTATTGAAATAAATATTTTCTTCATCATCAAATTTGAACTCTTTTTTTTCAGCTAAAAATTTTTTCAAATCTTCATCTGAAATAAACAATCTTTCTTTTAATTCCTTACCAAATCTAGTTTTAAAAAGTGCCCTAACAATATCATTTTCTTTCTCAGAAAAATAAATCAGGGTTAAAAGCTCAAAGTCTAAAATTGATTTATCAAACATTTTTGAAAACAAAAATGCCCTAAACATCTTTAAAATTAAATATAAAACAAAAATTAAAATTGATATTTTTAAAAGCCAAATATTTTTGAAGACAAAATTCTTAATTAAAATTCAAGAAAAATTAAAATCCTTATTCAAAACTTTTAAAAAACTATCTTTTAAAAAACCTGACTTATACAAGATAAAACCAAAAATTAAAAATAGAAAAAGTAAAAGAAATTTTGTAATTAAAAATCTTTTTTGTGAGGTTAAAAAATTATCAAACTTTATCGCAGACTGATGCTCTTTTGTTATTTTTTTTATTTCTGAAAATTTCATAATTTTAAATTATTATAGCTAAATAAATTAAGTAAGGTATTAAAAATGGCAAAATAAGTCAAAGTAAAAACAAAACAATTGATAAAACAATATTTAAAATTAAAAATATAAAACCAATTAAAATTATCAAACTTCTTAAAATAAAACCTAAACTTCTAGTAAATAAATTTATTATTACAAAAGAAGCTATGGAGTCAAAATTAAATTCAAACTTTTCTTCCTTTAATCTTAAAATTGGAGAAATCCAATGCCTAAATAAATGCCTGTAAGAAAAGAAATGAAAATTAAAGACAAAAAAATCTTTTACCTTTTCATAAAAATCTTTTAAAGCCAAACTATAATGCCAAATTAAATAATCCTTTAAAAACATATTTTTATTATAACAAAAAAAACTTTATTCTAAAATCTCAACCATCTTACTTGGGCGATGATGACCAGAATAAAAACGAATTTTATTTCTTTCAATTTTTAACTCTTCCGCCAACAAATCAAGCATTTCATTATTTGCCTGATTTTGTTCTGCCTTAGCTTTCACCCAA
>CAZRIS010000115.1:0-2046 GCA_964600205.1 uncultured Candidatus Peribacteria bacterium
ATTTTTAAAAATTTGTTTTTCTATTTCTTCTTTTGGTTCATCTCTTAATTCTATAATTTTTTCTAAAACATATTTGCTAAATGCTGGTTCATTTTCTTGTTTTCCTCTGAAAGGAGTAGGTGTTAAGTAGGGAGAATCTGTTTCTACTAATATATTTTTTAGGGGAATATTTTTTGCTGTATCTTGAACTTCTAAAGCATTTTTAAAAGTTACTATTCAAGAAAAACTTATTTTACAATTTGGAGAAAAATCTAGTAATTTTTTGGCATAATTTAAGTCTTCAGAATAACAATGAAATACAAAATTTTTATAATTTGTTTCTTTTAAAATTTCAAATACATCATCTTTTGCTTCTCTATTGTGTATTATAATTGGTAAATTATTAGATTTTGCTAGATTTATTTGAGCTTTAAAAAATATTTTTTGTAGATTTTTCTTTAAATTTATAATTTTTTCTTGTATTTCTGGAAGATATTTTGCAATTTGTTTATCATTTTCAGGTTTTAACCAATAATAATCAAGTCAAATTTCTCAAATTGCTATGATTTTTTCTTTGTTATTATTTATTAATTCTTGCATTTTTTTTATTTCTTCCTCTAAGTTTAAATCATAAATATCACAAGGATGTATTCAAATAGAACAAAAAACATTATCATACTTTTGAGCTAAATTTATGACTTCTAGGTTTGTTTTAGGATTAGTTCAAATAATATTTAAAAAAGCTTCTTTGTTTTGTTCAAAGAAGTTTTTTATTACTTGATCTTTATCTTTTTGTTTTGCTAAATTTGGATGACAATGAGTATCAAAAAGCATTTTTTAAAATTAGAAAGTAACTCATGAAGTAGTAAGTAAAAAAGTTTCTCAAGTATTATCTGAAAAATTGGAATTTATTAAGTTAATTTGTTCTGATTTTTTTTCTTTTTTTGTTAAATTTATTTTACAGATGTTAGAATTATTGTTTAAGCTTAAATTATTATATTTGATTATAAAGGAACTTATTCCTGGAGTATTTTCTATTTTTATTATATTTGTAGAGTTTTTACAAAATATTTTTTCTATTTTTATATTATTAGGGTTATAACTTAAAGAAAAACTTAAGTCTTTTACATTTTTTAAATCTTTTGAATTTTTTAAAATTATATTATTTTTTTGAGTTTCTAAAAAAAGCTGAGCTTTTTTTTCTGTGTTTTTAGCTTCTAGTACACTTGTTTTTAAATTTTTTCAAATATTAATATTATCAATTATGAAAAAATTTATAGCTAGAGCTAGAACTAAACTAAAAGCTATAATATTTAGATTTGAAAAGATTTTGGATTTTTTATATTGTTTTAAAAAATTTTTTGTCATAATTATTTTTATTAATTTAATTTTGCTTTAATTATATTATTAATATTCTTATTTTTTTCAAGGTAAATTTATTTTTTTGATAGTTTTTTATTTTTTGTAAACAAAAAAGAGTATAATAAGCTTATACTCTAGTTTTAGATTTTTTTGGTGGAGCTAATGGGATTTGAACCCATGTCTCAGAAGGCCTTTTGTATAGTTCTACTACCATAGCTTATTTTTTTAATCTTGTAGCTAGAAAACAAGCAAAAATACTACAAGATAAGTTTTTATATACTTTTTAGTAGGTAAAAACTCTTAAAACCTATCTAAAAAGGACTTTGAAAAGTACTACTATAAAATCCCAAAGTCAAGGATTTTATAGAGTTTGAGGCAGGCCATCCGGCTCTCACTAATTTATAGTGACCTCTGTTTTACTTTAGTTGTAGACTATGCTACAGCTAAAGAAGGAGTTAGAGCTTTTTTGAAAGCTGCTAAACCTCTTGCAATTCTATTTTTTGCACTTATTTTTGTTTGTGCTTGATTAAAGGAAGTCACAAACACCTCCCTGGTAGCCTATACAAAAGGACTAATCTCCTGATAGAAACCAAGATTAGCCCCCTTTAATAGGGTAATCTTATTTTACTTAAAAATACAAAATAAGCAAGTTATTTGTAAATTTTATCTCTATAATTTATATCAATTAAAACTCAAGAATTTTTT
>CAZRIS010000116.1:0-2044 GCA_964600205.1 uncultured Candidatus Peribacteria bacterium
CTTAATTTATCAAGAGGGATTTCTCTTCAAGCTATTTCTACACTTGGAGAAAAATCTATATCTTCATTTTCTCACTCAAAAAAGAAACTATTATCTATATCATTTTCTTCTGCTATATTAGCAAGTTTTGATTCTATTTTTTTTATTACTCACATTTTTTCAAGAACATCATAAACTCTAAGAACAGCTTCTTTATTTTCAAAATCTGTCATTCTGACAATTTGTTCTAATCTTTCTCAACTTGCTTTAAATTTATAATTTCATAAATATTCCAAATCTACTTTTTTAGGATCTTTATTATTTTTTAAATCAAATATTTTTATTTCTTCTACTTCTTCATTTTTTTCTTCTAAATTATTATCTTTAGAATAATTATCTATCAAATAATCAACAAGTTCTTCTATTCATTCTCTAGTAGCAGCTGAAACTATAAAAACTTTTTTATCTTTATATTTTTTCTTAAATTCTCATAAAATAAATTCTTTCATCTCTTTATCAAGTAAATCAGCTTTTGAAAAAACTATTATTTCTTCTTTTTCTTTTAATTTATCTGAAAAAGCTTCAAGTTCATATCTAATATCTTCATAATCCTTAAAAATTTTATCCAATCTAGATAAATCAAGCAAATGCAATAAAACTCAAGTTCTTTCAATATGTTTTAAAAATTCTATTCAAAGTCCCTTCCCTTTAGAAGCCCCTGGAATAAGACCTGGAACATCTTCTAAAACTAAAGACTTACCTTTATATTCTAAAACTCAAAGATTTGGAACAAGAGTAGTAAAAGGATAATCCCCAACTTTTGGTTTTACATTTGTGATATTTCAAATAAGAGTAGATTTTCAAGCACTTGGTATTCAAATAATTCAAATATCAGCCACAAGCTTCAATTCCAAAATCAAGTCTTTCTCTTCTGGAATATCTCAAAGCTCAGCAAAAGCTGGAGCTTGTCTAGTAGAACTAACAAAATGAGCATTTCAATAACCTCATCTCCCCCCTCTAGCAACTAATAATTTTTGATTATTTTTATTTAAATCTGCTATTACTTCTCAAGTATTTGCATCTTTTACAATAGTTCAAACAGGAACTTTTAAAATCAAATCTTCTCAATTAGCTCAATGTTTTGTATTAGTTCCACCTGATTCTCAAGATTCAGCTTTTAAAACTTTTTTATGTCTATAATCACTTAAAGTGTTTAAATTTGTAGTAGTTTGTAAATATACATCTCAACCTTTTCAACCATCACCTCCCCGTGGTCAACCTTTTGGAATATATTTTTCTCTTCTCCAAGAAACAAGTCAATCTCATCATTTTCCAGAAATAACTTTTATTTTTACTTCATCTATAAACATTTTTCTTATTTTTATTAAATATTTGGAATTATTTTACATATTTTTTTTGATAATACAAGACCGGTCTAAAAATTAGACCGGTCTTTTTGTTTTTTCTTGGTGTCAGTAGGTGGAGTTGAACCACCGACCTCAGGGATATGAATCCTGCGCTCTAACCAACTGAGCTATACTGACATTTTATTTAAAAAAATGCAGTAGTACAAAGGAAAATACTCTGTTACTCTGCACATTTTAACTTTATATTTATATTCTTACTTTTTTTGTTGCTAAGGTAGGAATTGGCTCCCTTACAGGGTAGGCCATCCGTTTTAAATGCTCCTATTTGTCACATTTAAATTTTTGCTTCGCAAAAAACCTCCTTTTCAATTCCTACCACTTAAAACAATCTACTTTCTGTTTACCTAGGTTTTTTAATATTTTTACTTTTTTTTTGGTTGCGGAGGTAGGAATTGAACCTACGATCTTCGGGTTATGAGCCCGACGAGATACCACTTCTCCACTCCGCGGTATAAAATGGTACGGCTACGGAGAATCGAACTCCGGTTACAGGGATGAAAACCCTGGGTCCTAACCACTAGACGATAGCCGCATATCATTATTGCAAGAAGTATTATATAAAAAATTTTTTATAGTCAAATTTTTTTTTAAACTTTTTTTATTTTTTCATCAATAAAAATATAACTTATAAATAAATA
>CAZRIS010000117.1:0-2039 GCA_964600205.1 uncultured Candidatus Peribacteria bacterium
TTTTTTAAGGCTCATCAACTCCACCTTTACTGAAAGGATTGCATCTCAAAATCCTCCAAAATCATTTTAGCCAACCTTTAAAAAATCAATACTTTTGTATTGATTTTTTTGTATATTCACTACAAGTAGGAATAAATCTACAATATCCTCAAGGATACTTAGATTTTCCCCAAGCTGAATGATCAGGACTTATAGTTTTTTGATAAATTTCTATAAATTCTATTGATTTTTTTTGGCAAATTTTACACATAACTTAAACTATCAACTAACATTTTTAAAAAATTTATACTCTTAGAATAATCAAGTTCATAAAAATTTACTCATAAATTTATATTTTTATAATAAAGTTCCCTATTTTTAAAATAATATTCTTCACTTTGAATTTTCCAAAAATCTTTTGACAATTTTTGAGCTAAAAACCATTTTTCAATTAATCTAGCCATTCTTCAATTTCAATCAAAAAAAGGATGAATATGAGCTAATCTTAAATGAATAAAACTAGAATAAAAAAATATTTCTTCAATACTTAATTCTTCATTTAATAAATCTTTTATTTCACTAAAAAATTTTTTCATTTCTTGATTTACTTTTTCAGGCTCTAAAGCCATATAAACAAGTCAATTTTTAGAAAAAACTCACACTTTTTCTCTTCTATATTTTCAAGAATTAGCTTCTATTAAAAAACTTTTTGTAGCAATTTTATGAGCTTTTAAAAAATTTTTTTCAGATAAATTATTTGCATATGCAAAATCATAAGCCAAAATCAAATCATCAATTTCTTTTTTTTCTTTATTAGTTTTTTTATTAAAATCCAAATTAGAAAAAGAATTTAAATCAAGACTATTTCATTCTATTTTAGAAGAAAAAACAGAAGAATTTATTTTTAAAAAATCAAAATTAAGAGTTTTAGTCTTTTCTTCAAAAACTCTTAATTTTTCTTTTAAATCTCAAATTTCTTCCAAATATTTAGAAAAATATTTTTTCTTAAATTCTTTTAGCATAATTTTATATTTTTAATCAACATAAACTTCCCTAGGTTTACTTCAATTAGCTGGACCTACTACTCACAAATCTTCTAAAATATCAAGAATCTTTGCTGCTCTTGCATATCAAACTCAAAGCTTTCTTTGAAGAAGAGAAGTTGATCATTTTTTTGATTGTCTAAGAATTTCTACTGCTTTTTCAATTATTTCTGGATCTTCATCTTGATCTCATTCATAACCTTCCAATATACTTCAAGCTTTTTTTGAAACTCAATTTACAATTGTATCATCTTGAAGATTTTTTAGCATATCTGGGTCTATTGTAAGCTTTATTTCATTAACAACAGCTTCAACTTCTTCTGTTTCTACAAAAACACCTTGTACTCTTTCTGGTTCCATTGCTCAAGTAGGATAATAAAGCATATCTCATCTACCAAGAAGATCTTCAGCTCATTTCTTACCTAAAACAGTTTGACTATCAACTTGTGAAGCAACTGTAAAAGCAATTCTTGAAGGAATATTAGCTTTTATAAGTCAAGTAATAACATCAACTGATGGTCTTTGAGTAGCTATCATTAAATGCATTCATACAGCTCTAGCCATCTGAGCTATTCTAGAAATAGAATTTTCTACTTCTTTTTTATTTCAACTCATCATAAGATCTGCTAATTCATCAATGACAATAACAATATAAGGCAATCTTTCTTCTTTACTTACTTTTGCATTATATTCAGTCAAATTTCTTGCTTTTAATTTTACTGCTAAATCATATCTTCTAAGCATTTCAGCAACACACCATTTTAAAGCATTTAAAGCTTTATCTGGATTTGTGATAACTGGAGTCAAAAGATGAGGTATTCAATTATAAACAGAAAGTTCTACTCTTTTTGGATCAACCATTATAAATTTTAATTCACTTGGAGAAAATTTATAAAGCATAGAAATTAAAAAACCATTCATTCAAACAGATTTACCTGAACCAGTTTGACCTGCAATAAGCAAATGTGGCATTTTAGCTAAATCTCCTACAATAATATTTCAAGAAACATCTTTTCA
>CAZRIS010000118.1:0-2036 GCA_964600205.1 uncultured Candidatus Peribacteria bacterium
TACTCAAGTAATTTCTTTAGCTGTAAGATAATCCATTTTTTTTATTAATTTAGCTTTTTGCCACTTTTCAAGAATTCTAGGATCACAACTCAACATTCATTCTACAGATTTTTGTATTTCTAAACCAACTTTTCCATAATCTTCACTAAATCAAATTGATAAAATTGCTGCATTTGCATCTGTATATCATCTACCTATTTTATTTTCTATTCATCATTCAAAACCAGGAATATATCAAGATACTACTGGAATTTTTCAAGTTTCTAAAACACTTGAAACTCTAGTTTTCATTTCTTTTGCTAAATCTTTTACTATATCAGATTCAATTCAGTCTAAATTATCAGTAACTCAGTCCAAATTTACGACTTCTGCTTGTAATCAATCTACTCTTAAATTATTAATTACTTCAGATTGAATAAAGGCTGATAAATCTTCTCAAAATCAGATAATAGAAAATTGTTTTTCTCAATTATTTATAGAATAATCATTTTCTTTAGATGGAATTATTTTATCATTTTCTTTTAAATAATTTTTTACTTTTTTTATTAAATTTTTTTCAAAAAATTCTTCAACTTTTTTTATTAAATCATTATTTTCTCAAATTTTTTCTTTTATAACATCTATATGAAAATTTTTTATTTCTTCTATTTTTTCAAAAACTTTCTCTTTATTTTCTCAATTTAATAATTCTGCTAATTCTATTAAATTATCAGTTGTATTAAATTCAGGACTTCTAATAGCTGAAACTACAATTACTTGATTTTTTATTCAATTATTAAAATCATCTACTATATTTTGTGGAGATTTTTTAAGTTCAGCTGCATTTTCTCATCCCCATTTTTTTACTACTATTTTTGTCATTTTTTTATTATTTTAATTATAAATATATGTTCATTTTCCTTTTTGTTTTTCCAAAAAATTTTTTAAATTTTTTAAATTTTTCCCATTACATAAAAAAACTTTATCTTCTCAAATATAATTTTTAAGAGATTCTAGTTTTGATTTCATAGCTCAAGTTACATCATTTTCTTTTCCCCAAAATTTTATTTTATCCAAATTTTTTAAACTTAAATTTTTTATAATTTCTCATTTTTCATCAAAAACTCAATCAACATCTGTCAAAATAATTTTTGTTCAATTTGTATTTTTTATTAGTTTTGAAAAAATAACATCAGAAGATATCACTTCAAAAGTTTTATTTAAGACATCTCAAGAAATAATTATATTTTTTTTATTTTTTAAAATTTTTTCTCATACTTTTAAAACTTTTCTAGCTAAAATTCTTTCATAATCAAAAAAAATTTTATCTATTTTTCTAAAAAATTTTTCTCTTGCTTTTAAAAACAAAGAAAAAGTTTTTTTATTTATTCAATATTTTTTCACAAAACTATGACCAAAATTTCAAGTTCAGTGAATTAAAATAATTTTTTTATCTACTTTTTCTAAAATTTTTTTTAAATTTTTTAAATATTTTTCATCAAAAAAATTAGAATTTTTAGGAACAAAAACAGAACCTCCTAGTTTTATTATTAACATAGTTTTTTAAATATTTTGTAAATCTTTTTTCACTCAATAATAAGTATTTTTATGATATTTTCAATTTTTTATAAAAACAACTCAAATTTTATTTTCTTCTTCTTTTAATAAAGTTTCAACTATTCCTGGTCTTAAATTTTCTATATCTTCATTTTTTAATTCTTCTTTGTTTTTCCAAAAAACTCTTTTTATCTCTTTATTTGAAAAATTTAAATTTATTTTTTCTTTTAAAATATCATCTATTTTTAATCTAAATTTTTTTATAAAAACTTTTATTTTTTGCTTTTTTTCATCTTCTACATACATAACAAATTCTCAATTTTCTTCTATTTTTTCTTTATATTTATCATCTAAAATTAATCAAATTTCTTCTTTTAATTCTCTAACTAATGTTTCTAAAAAACCTTCTCAATTTTCTACTGTACCCATAGGAGTAGAAATTTGGCCTTCATTTTTCCAAGCTTTATTTTGTGCTTCTTCTATTAATAATATATTTCAAT
>CAZRIS010000119.1:0-2012 GCA_964600205.1 uncultured Candidatus Peribacteria bacterium
ATAGTGAAAAAAGATTTTATAGAATACATAAAAAATGAATTTTGATTTAGTGATGAAGAATTAAAAAAATTTGAGGATTCTTTAAATACTCCACTGAAAAAATCAATTAGAATAAATACTAATAAAATTTCTATTGAAGATTTTAAAAAGAGAGCTTTAAAAAATAATTGGACTTTGACTCCTACAAATCTTTGAAAAAATGTTTTTTATATAGATAGAGAAGATGCTAAGAAACTTGCTTTATGAAATACTTTAGAGCATATTGCTGGTTATTTTTATGTTCAAGAAGTTGCTGCTAGCTCTTCTCCTTTTTATATGTCAGAAGATAAAATAGATAATTGAGAATATTTAATTTTGGATATGAGTGCTTCTCCTGGAGGAAAAACTACTCAGTTAGCTGAATATTATCCAAATAGTTTAATAGTTGCAAATGAACTTGATAAACAAAGATTAAAAGGACTTTTCTCAAATCTTGATAGAATGGGGGCTTTGAATACAGTTGTTACTAATTATGATTGAAGATTTTTTAAAAATATTCCTGAAATCTTTGATAAAATTCTACTTGATGCTCCTTGTTCTTGAGAAGGAACTGCTTTTAAGACAGATGAAGCTTTGAAATATTGGAATTTAAAAAATATAAAAAATGTTGCAAAATTACAATACAAGCTTTTAGAATCAGCTATAATTGCTTGTAAAAATGGATGAGAAATAGTTTATTCTACTTGTACTTTAAATAAATTTGAAAATGAAAAGGTTATACAAAAAGCTTTAGAAAAATATTCTGAATACATTGAAGTAATACCTTTATGAGAAGATTATAAATATAAAAGAAATTGGCCACACCTAAATTTTACAGGTTGATTTTTTGTAGCAAAAATAAAAAAAATAAAATCTTTTGAAGAAAAAAAAGAAATAAAAAAAGTAAAGCAAAATATAGAGAAATTAAGCTCTACAGATAGAAAAAAAGTTGAAAAATTTTTTGAGAATTTTTGATTTGATATTTGAAAATATAATTTGTATCACTATAAATGAGAAGTTCAAATTATAAAAAAAAGTCTAGAAAGAATTTGGGATAAATTATTTTTATATAAAATTTGAGTAAATATTTGAGAAATAAAAGATTGAAAATTTGAGCCAAATTTTTATGCTGGGACTTTTGAGAAATTTACAAAAAATATTTTAGAAATAAATAAAGAAGAACTAGATAAATTATTTAGCTGATATGAATTAGAAAAATGTAGAGGTGTTTTACTAAAACATCTTACTGATAATTATTATCAAATTATTTGTGAATGAATAGAAGCTTGACTAGTAAAAGCTAAAAATGGGAAAATAAAAAGTCTTATTCCAACAAAATTAATGAGAAATTAAAAAATTTGCAAAAAGCAAAATAATAATTAAAATTTAAAAAATTATTTAATTAAAAAAAAATATGAATTTTTTGATAGATGAAAAAATAAAAATATCACTAAATGATAAACAAAAAGTTTTATCTGCTAGAAAAAAGTATTTATCTTGAATTGATAAATGAATTTCAATAGAAAAATCATATGAGAAATTTTTAAATTTTTATAAAAAATTAGATTAATGAAGGAATATGAAATTATTATTTTAAATGAAGTAGAATTACAAATAGAAAATATTTTGAATTATATATACTTAAATACTTATAATAAAAATTTAGTAAAAAAGATTTCAGATTTATTATATTGATCTTGTTATTCTTTGAAATATTTTCCATATAGATTTCAAATTTGATTTGATAATGTAAGAATTTTAAATGTAAAAAATTTTAGGATTTTTTATGAAATTTTTGAAAAAGAAAGAAAAGTAGTTATTTTTCAAATATTATGACAATCTCAAGATTATTAATATTTTTGAGATTTTTTTAGTAAAATAAAAACATAAAATGCAATACAAAATTTTTTGATGTAAAGTAAATAAATATTATACTGATAAATGGTTAAATTCTGATTATTTAAAAAATAAGCAGGGTATTTTTGTTGCTAGTT
>CAZRIS010000120.1:0-1982 GCA_964600205.1 uncultured Candidatus Peribacteria bacterium
ATTTTTCTCCAAGTGTAGAAATAGCTTGAAGAGAAATCCCTCTTGATAAATTAAGATATAACTTGTAAAAAATGAGTTTTTTTATATAATCTCATAAATTTTTAAAACTTATAAAATTATTTATGAAATTTAATTTAGATTCATTAGTTGAAGAATATAATAATTTAGAAAAAGAACTTGCTAATCCAGAAATTTTTAAAGATCAAAAAAAAGTAAGGGAAGTAAGTGCTAGGAAAAAAGCTATAAGTGAAGCTGTAGAATTGTATAAAGAATATAAAAAAACTTATGAAGCTTTACAAGAAAATAAAGAAATGTTAAAAGAAGAAACAGATTCTGAAATGCAAGAATTATTAAAAGAAGAAATAAAAGAATTAGAAAATAAAATTCCAGAACTTGAAGAAAAATTAAAAATAGCTTTATTACCAAAAGATCCAAATGATGAAAAAAATATAGTAGTTGAAGTTAGAGCTTGAACTTGATGAGAAGAAGCAGCTCTTTTTGCTTGAGAACTAGCAAAAGCTTATATGAATTTTGCTTCAGAAGAATGATTTAAAACTGAAATAATTGAACAAAATATTTCAGAAACATGATGAGTAAAAGAAATTATTTTTGAAGTTAAATGAGAATGAGCTTATTCTAAATTTAAATATGAATCATGAGTTCATAGAGTTCAAAGAATTCCAGAAACTGAAAGTAAATGAAGAGTTCATACTAGTGCAGTAACTGTTGCAATAATGCCAGAAGTTGATGAACTTGATATTGATATAAAAGAAGAAGATGTAGAAATGAGTTTTTGTAGAGCTTCTTGAGCTTGAGGACAACATGTAAATAAAACAGATTCTGCAGTGCATTTAGTACATAAACCAACTTGAATTTCAGTTTTTTGTCAGGATTGAAGAAGTCAGCATAAAAATAGAGAAAAAGCTTGGCAAATACTTAGAAGTAAGATTTATGCTTATGAAGAAGAAAAAAGACAAAAAGAATTATGAGAAGCTAGAGCTTCTCAAATAGGTTCTTGAGATAGAAGTGAAAAAATCAGAACTTATAATTTTCCACAAGATAGAGTTACAGATCATAGAATTTGACAAAATTTTTCTTGATTACCAGGAATTATGTCTGGAAAATTAAAACCAATAATTGAAGCTTTAGCTATAGCAGATGAACAAGCAAAGCTAGAAGCAGCTTGAAAATAAAAAACTAAAAAAATTTTTTGACTTAATAAAGTTTTTTTATACAATACACAAGCAATTTTTTAACTTAATATATAAGAATTTCAAAAATGTTAGGAAAATTAAAGAAAAGAAAAAGATTAAGAGTTCATGGATTCTTAAAAAGAAGTTCTACTGCATCAGGTAGAAAGGTGTTAAGAAATAGAAGAAGAAAAGGAAGACATAATTTAACTGTTTCTTACCCAAAAAGATATCAAGAAATTAATGGTAAAGCTAGATTACACATTATTGCAGGATGAACAGCTAGAAAATCTCCATTTGATGGAAAAGGTAATTATGTAAAAAGAAAAAAATAATTTTTTAATCCTTTATTAAGGGTAATTTTAAGTGTTGTAATTTTTTGATGATAAAAAAAATATATAGATTAAAAGAATGATTAGTAAAAAAGGTTTTGAAAAATAAAAAACCTTTTTTTTCTTATGGTATAGTTTTAAATTTCAAAGAAAATAAACTTAATCATAATAGGTTTGCTATAATTGTTGGAACAAAATCTGTAAAATCTTGAGTTGAAAGAAATTTTTTTAGAAGAAAATTTTATGATTTTATTTCTGAAAATAATCTTATTTTTAATGATTTTTGAAAAAAAAGTTTTTATGATTTTGTTTTTGTAGTAAAAAAGCAAACTAAACTTGATAAAAAAGATTTAAAAACTATACTTGATTTTGAAAAAGATTTGTCTTTTTTAATAAAAAAATTTAAGAAATTTTAATTTTAGCTTATTGACCATCCCCCTAGCCCCCTTCTAGAAGGGGG
>CAZRIS010000121.1:0-1970 GCA_964600205.1 uncultured Candidatus Peribacteria bacterium
ATTTACACACTTTTTTAAATACTCCCACTTTTTAAATACTCTCTAATTTTTTTTTAATTATAAAAAGCAGGAAATTTTTCCTGCTTTTAAAAAATTTTTTATTTTTCTTCTTCGAAGAATTTATCTATTAATTTTCTCATAGAAAGTCTTCTTTTTAATTCTTCATAATATTTATTTCATTCTTTGTAAAGTTCTTCAAGTCTTTTTAATACTTCAGCATTTTGGAATTGTTCTTTTATTTTTTTGATTTCTTTATCTAATTCTTCTTTTGTAACTTTTACAGGTTCTAGTTCTAATAATTTATTTAAAATAAGTTCTCAACTTAATCTTAATTTAGCATCTTCTTTTAAGTGTTTTTCTTTGTATTCTTCTTCAGTTAATTTAAGACTTTCAAGATAATCTTTCATTTTTATTCATTGTTTTGCCATATTTTCTTTAATTTCAGCAAACATTTTATCAATTTGTTGTTTTAATAAGTTTGCTCAAATTTCTATTTTTGTAACTTTTAATAATTCTTTAATTAATTTTATTTCATTTTCAAGTCTTTGATTTGATTCTTTTACATCTTTTATTTCTTCTTTTATTAATTTTTTGAATCCATCTAAATCAAGTTTTTTACCTCTCAATTGTTCTATAAATTCTTCTGTAAATTCTGGTTTTTGAGCTTTTTCTAATTTTTTGATTTTTACATAAAATTTAGTCTTTTTTCATGCAAAATCAGCATTGTGATAATCTTTTGGGAATTCTATATCAAGATTTAATTCATCTCAAAGTTTAGACCCAACTAATTGTTCTTCAAATCAAGGTACTAATACTTTTGATCCTAAAATTAATGGAAAGTCTTTCATATTTGTATTAGCAAGTTCTTTTCACTCTAAATCATATCATTGAGTATCTATTGTAACTCTATCTCACATTGCAGCTTTACTTCTTTTATCTGTAACTTCTTTAAAAGTAGTAAATCTTTTTTCTATATCTTTTAAAGCTTCTTTTACTTCATCATTTGAAACTGTTATTTTTTTCTTTTTTAATTTTATTTTTTTATAATCATTGCTTATTTCTACTTTTGGAAGAGTTTCTACTTCTAATTTTATTTTTAAAGGATTTTGAGAGATAATTTCTTTTATTTCAGCTTGAGCTACTGGTACTATTTTTTCTTTAGTTATAGCCTTTTTGTATAAATCATCAATAGCAAATTCTATTATCAAAGAATTAATATGTTCTTCTCAATAATGTTTTATTAATACATTTTCAGGAATATTAGCTCCTTTTCTAAATCATTTAATATCTGCATTTTTTCTTAGATATTCTAATACTTTTTTTCTATATTTAGCAACTTCTTTTACATCAGCTTCTATAATTAATTCAACTATAGAGTTTGCTAAATCTTTTCTTTCTATCTTCATTTTTACTTTTTTAAACAATTAAAACAAAGAGATTATATTGAAAAAAATTTTTTTTCAAATTTTTAAGAGAGAAAATAGCATAAAAAAGACTCTTTTTTATTTAAAAGAGTCTTAATCAGCATAAGTATATTGAATATTATTTTTTATAACCAAGAAATTTTTATCATTATCATCTATTTTTTCCATTCATTCTAAATCCTTTTTTGTTATATTACTAGAACTTTCAAGCTCTGCAATTTTAACTTCTAAAATTTCTTTTTCCATTAATAAATTTCTTTTTTCTATTTCTAATTTTCTTATATTATATCATTGAGTAGCATTTACATTTAGAATCCAAACATAATAAATAAGTAATCATACAACTATAGTAAGTAAAAAACTATAAGTATTTTTTATGTTTCATAAAAAATCATCTTTTTTTAGTTTTCTTTTTGATACAAAATTTTTTTGTTCTATGTTGTTTAGTATTGGATTCATAATTTCGTTTTTGGTTAGGTTATATTTTTTGAGCAATTCTTGCTTTTGCACTTCTAGATCTTGGATTTTTTTCTATTTCTTCTTTTG
>CAZRIS010000122.1:0-1959 GCA_964600205.1 uncultured Candidatus Peribacteria bacterium
CCAGTGACCAAATGGTTAACAGCCATCTACTCTACCGCTGAGCTACGGAGGAATATCTTTATTTTTATTTAAGCAAGAAGGAGTTTATATTTTTTTACTAAAATGTCAAATTTTTTTTTAAGTTTTTTTATTTTATTTTTTCTTAATTTTTAAAATAAAAAAATCACTTATTTAAAATAAGTGATTTTTTTTATTTTTATATGGTCGGAAACGTGAGACTCGAACTCACAACCCCACGCTCCCAAAGCGTGTGCGCTAGCCAATTGCGCCAGTCTCCGATTGAAAAATAAACTATAAATTATAGTTTATTTTTTTATTATTATATGGTGGGTATGGAAGGAGTTGAACCTTCGACCTCACGATTATCAGTCGTGCGCTCTAACCAACTGAGCTACACACCCTTTTTTTCAAAAAATTAAAAGCTTTTTTAAAAGCTTAATTATTTTTATTTAATGGAGCGGGTAATGGGACTCGAACCCACAACCCTCTGCTTGGAAGGCAGATGCTCTAGCCAATTGAGCTATACCCGCTTTACTTATATTTGCAGGCTGTATTTTATTAAAAAGACTTATGAAGTCAAATTTTTTTTTAAGTTTTTTATAAAAAAATAATAGAATGAAACTTACTCATTCTATTATTGAATTTTTAATGGCATTATTATATGTCTAAATTCTTCATTTTTATTTTTTTCTTCTGGATCAGCCAAAGGTGTTATTAAAATAGGAGATAAAGGTGATTCAAAACTTATTGATACATGAGTTGTATCTATTACATTTAATACTTCTATTAAAAATATAGAATTTATTCAAATTATATTATCTTCTCATTCTATAACTCAAGAAAGTCTTATTTCTCATTCTCAAATTTGAGTTTCTCAAGCATCTATTATTATTCATAATTCTCAGCTGAAACTAATTTTTATAGAATAACTATTTTCTCTACTTATAAGGTTTATTTTCTTTAATGCTTGAATTAAATCAACTCTATTAACTTCTGCTTTTGTAGTCCAACTAGTAGGAAAAAAGTTTTTATAATCTGGAAATCTTCAATTTAATACTCTAGAAAAAAATTTAGTATTTCAAAAGAAAAATGCAATTTGAGAATCTCAATAAATAATTTTTATTTCTTCATCATCTTTTATTATAGATTTTATTTCAGAAGCTGTTTTACTTGGAACTATTTGAGAAAAATCATAAATAGAATTTTCTTTTAATTCTGTTTTATATTCACTAAGTCTAAGACTATCTGTTGAAGCAAAAATAGCTTTATTTTGTGAAATATTAAATAAAATTCAAGCAAGAGTTGGTCTTATATTTCATTCTGCAGCTGAAAATAAAGTTTTTTCTATTGCTTTTTTTAATATTTTTCAACTAATATTTAAAGAATTTTCTTCTCTAATTGTAGGAATCAAAGGAAATTCTTCTGCTTCTATTCCTTTTATTTTTATTTCTCCAGATACAGTTGTTACTTGTATTAATTCATTATTTGTTAATTCTATTTCTATATAATCATCTGTCACCAAATTTACATAACTTGTAAATAATTTTGAAGGTACACAAAAAGCTCCTTCACTAGTTATTTCAAGCTCTTGAGTAATAGTATATTCAATAGCAGTTTCTAAATTATTAGCAGTTAAAACAACATTATTAAAATTTACTTTTATTAAAATATTTTCTAAAATAGGAGTTGTAGTTATTGATGCTGTTGCATGATTTACTATATCAAGTCATTTTTTTAGCTCTATAGTTTTTACTCTAAATTTCATATTTTTTTAGTTAAATTATATCAAAATATATAATTATATTTAGCTAAAAAAAATCTTTTTTCAAGTTTAAAAAATTTTTCTTGTTAAAAAAATATAAATTTTATATTTTATAAGTATAAAATTAAATTTAACTAAGCAATAAATATAATAAAGCCATTCTTACTGGAACTGCATTTTGAGCTTGTCTGAAAAAA
>CAZRIS010000123.1:0-1943 GCA_964600205.1 uncultured Candidatus Peribacteria bacterium
CTACATTTTTTCATTTAAATCAAATATTTTGAGCAAGATTAAGAGCAAAAGCTGTCTTTCACATAGAAGGTCTTGCAGCCAAAACAACCATATCTCATCATTTCAATCAAGTTAATTTTTTATCTAAACTAGGAAATCAAGTTTGGAGTCTATGCTCTTTTATTAGTTCTGGATTCTCATGAATTTCTGCAAATTCTTCATATCTAGCATTTAAAATTTCATTTATATGAACTAATTTATTTTTTATAAAAGTTTGAGTAACTGAAAAAAGTGATTTTTCTGATTTTTCAAGTAATTCATTTATTGGTTTATCTTCACTATATCAATATGAAATTATTTCATTTCAAGTTTTTATTAATTTTCTTAAAACTGATTTATTTTTTACAATTTGAGCATATTCAAAAATATTTGAACTAGTAGGAACTATTTCTGTTAATTCTACTAAATAACTCATTCATCAAATCTTGTCTAAAAGCTTTTTATCTGCTAGTTTATCTTTTACAGTTATTAAATCAATTGGTTTTGAATTCTTATATAAATTAAACATTACTTCAAAGATTATAGAATTTGCTTCATCATAAAAATCTTCAAAAGTAAGCATATCTGAAATAATCAAAAAACCATCTTTATCTATAAGTAAACTTCAAAGAACTGATTGTTCAGCTTCTAAACTATGTGGAGGAACTTTTATCATATTTTTTATTCTTAATAATAAATTTTTTATAACTTATAAAAAAAACATAAAAAGTAAATATGAAAATAACTTTTTATGTTTATTAAATGTGAAAAATTTTTGTAAAAAATTATTCTAATCATTCTAAATGTTTTACTTTTTCTTGAATTTGAGAATTATAAGGTTGTAGTTCTAGAATTTTATTATAAGTTTCTAAAGCTTCTTTTGTTTGTCATAATACTTCAAAACAATAAGCTTTCATCTTCATCTTCTCTGTATTTCTAGGATTTTCTCTTAAAAATTTTTTTATAAAATTAAGAGCTTTTTTATAATCTTTTAATTCATATAATAAATCAGCTAAAGCTTCTATAACTTCTAAATCATTTTTATTTTTTTCATAATATTCTTTAAAATAAATTAAAGATTCTTTGAAATTTCATTGGATAGCTAAATTGTATCATAATTTTTTTAAAATAATACTTTTTTCTTCTAAATGTTCTAACAAATCTTTGTAAATAATTTCTGCTTTTTTATAATTTTTTTGTTTTTCATATAAATTTGCAAGTCATAAATTCAAATCTAAATTATATTTATCAATAGCTAATCACTCTATTAATAATGCTTTAGCTGTATCAAAATATCATTTTGTAATATTTATTTCTACCCTTTTTATTAATTCTTTTATTTTCTTTTTTTGTTCTACAGAAAGTTTTTTTATTTTTTTCTTTTTTTTAGTAGAATTATTTTTATTTTCTTCTATTATTTTTTTTAATTTTTTTTGCTTTTCTTCAAGAATTTTTTTATCTGGCTTTATTAAATTTTTTATATTATAAAAAGTCAAATAAATTTTTTCTCAAATATAATACAAACTATAAAATAAACTCAGAAAAAAAACTAAAATTTCAAATTTTATTAAAATTAAATTTTCCATAACAATTTTTTTGTTTTTTAAAGTAGTGAAATTTTAATAATTTTTTTAAAAATAGCAAATTTACTTGATTATTTCATATTTTCAATTAATTGCTTTTTGTATAAATCAAGATATTTCAAGTAAAGAAATTTTTAACATCAAAGTAGAAATATCTAAATTTAATTTATTTTTTAATTCTTCTAAACTAAGATCATCCAAAATTAAACTATTATAAATTTTTTGCATAATTTCATCATCAAATTTTTTTTCAAAATTTTTATTATTATCTCATTTTTTTGAAATTGAAATATTATATTCTTCCAAAATATCTTCTACTCTAAGCACTAATTTTGCTCAACC
>CAZRIS010000124.1:0-1913 GCA_964600205.1 uncultured Candidatus Peribacteria bacterium
TAACATACTAGATAAATTTTAATTTCATCTAGTATATTAGATAAAAAACAAAAAAAAGTAAAAAAGAGTGCTTTTAAACACTCTGTATATAATTTGTGTAGTATAATTCTCTTAAATAAGAATATAACTCTTCATCTACTTTTTTTTCAAATAATATTTTTTTATTATTTTCAAGAGACTTCTTATATTTTTTATTAAAATTATCAAAATATTCTTCTGAAATTTTTAATTTAAACATAATATTTAATTTTACAGTTTCTTCAATTTTATTAAAATCTATATTCAAACCAAGTTTTTCTGTTAAAAACTTCAAATCTGGTAAAGAAATACTTTCATAATATTCTTCATACATAATTATTTTTTTTAAGTTTCTTATCACTTCTTTTTTTAAGAAATTTCTATATTTTTCTGTTATTTCTGAATCTTCCATTTCTCAATTAAGTATTTTTTGTACATTGTTATCTTCTAAAAAGATTTTAATACTAAATTTTTCAAAAGGTATAAATTTTTCATTATCTTGTATATCCTCAAATTTAAATAAGTCTTCAAATATTTCTTTATTCTCTTTAAATTTTTTTTCTGCTGAACCAAATAAAGTATCATCATAAAATCATTCTTTCTCTTTCATATCTTTTAAATACGAACCAACTCTATTATTATATGCTCACTCTGAAATACTATTTAAAATTTTATTATTTTCTTTAGTAATTTTTTCATTATTTTCATCAATTTTTTTTCAAGTAAAATTTTCTAGAGATGGTGGATAAAAATTATTAAATTCTTCTTCACTTACAAAAGGTGTTTTTTCTAAAACTTCAAATATATCTTCTTTTATCATTTCAACTATATTTTTTTTATTTGTTTTTCCTTGATTTATATACTCTTTTACTTTTAATACAACATATCTTCAAATTATATGTTTTAATTTTTTAACTAAAATTGGATTATTTTTTTTATTCCATTCAGTATCATATAACTTTTTAAAAAAAGATTTAATACCATAATCTACCACTTGATATGAAGAAAAATATTTTTCCAATATTTCCTTCATTTTTTCAGGTTTTTTTCTAGCCAAAAACAATGCTAATGCAGTAATAACTTTCTCTGTTCAATATTCTTCATTTAAAGTCCAAAAATTCTTTGGTAGATGATATTTTCAAAAATATTTTTTAAATTTAGATAATCACATAAGATCTAAAGAATTATATTTTCCTAAATTGTGTAAAATATCTTTTCATTTTTCTATATTTTCTAATTGTTCTTCTGAGAATTCTTCTTTTGGAATATAATACATTAAAATAAATTCTTTATCTGAGTCATCTAGCTCATAAGAATCTAAAAATAATTCTTGCATTATTTTTAGTCTTAAATATTCTTCAATGTCAGCCTGTTTATCTAAAAGTCAGTTAGAAATAGTATTAAAATTAGTAAGATTATTAGTATAATATTCATTTAATAAGTCAGTAATTAATTGATTTCAATTTTCATTACGATCAATATTTTTTGATTCAATAAAACTCATAATTTCTCTAAATATATCATCAATATACTTTTTATCCTCTTTTTTAAACTTCTTAGCAATTTCATCTATTTTATATTTTAAATTACTATATTTATAAAATAATTCCATTTCCTCTTGTGATAGTTCAAACAAATCTTTACTATTTTGTAATTCATCCAATAATTTTTCAAAATCATTTCATTCTTTTCAAAATCAAGGTTCTCAAATAGAACTAATTAAACCTTCAAGGGCAGGATTATCACTATACTTCATGTTTTTTTATTAAAAAATAAATTATATTATATATAATATAAAAAATAATAAAGTCAAGTCTTGATACATAGGTTCTAATTCAAACAAACTATTTCATCTTCTTCTAAAACTATCATCACTTGATTTCTTTTTATTGCAT
>CAZRIS010000125.1:0-1897 GCA_964600205.1 uncultured Candidatus Peribacteria bacterium
TGATATAGTTTAGAATGAGAATATATGGTAAAAGAGTTATAAAAACTCTTTTATTTTTTAAATAAAATTATATATGTTAAATCAATTAATAAAATTTTTAATAATAATTTTATTTATTACTCTAGCTCTAATAAATTCCCACTTATTAGATTTTTTTGGTTTAAAAAATTTTTGAAAATACTTTTATGTAAATTGAAATTATGAATTTAGCAAAATAACATACTTTAATATTTTTTCTAGTATAATTTTATTTTTATTTTTAATAAAAATATTTTTAGAAAAAAAAGTTATCAAAATTCCATATATTATTTTTTATATTTTTATATCTTTTTTAATTTCTACTTTTTATTCAATATCTCCTTATATTTCTTTTTTTTGAAATAATATAAAATCCCATTGATTTATAATATTTAATAATTTAATAGGACTTTTTATAATTTTTCTAAACATAGAAAACAAAAATAAGGAAAAAATATTAAAATATTCTTTAATAGGACTGTTGTTAAGTATAATTTTTGCAATATGGCAATTATACTTCCCTACTTTTAATTATTGAAATTTAAAAAATAGAGCTTTTTGATTTTTTGGACATCCAAATTATTTAGCATTATACATTTTAATATATATTCCTATTTTAATAAATAACAAATTAAAAATAAATAAACAAATAAATTTTACACTTACAATTCTAAGTATAGCAACACTATTATTAACAAAATCTTTAACTGCTATTTTTTTAGCATTTAGTTATTTAATCTATTATTATTACAATAAAAATAAAAAATTATTTTTCATAATAAGTTTTATATTTTTTTTCAGTATTTTTTATATTTTTTATACTTTTTGATTTAGTAAATTTCATTCTTTTATTTCTAGATTTTTTATATGGAAATGAAGCTTTCTAGCAAGTATAGAAAACTTAAAAACTATATTAATTTGAAATTGATTTGAAACATTAGATTTAATTTTTAATAAATACAAAAGTCCTTTTTTATATATTTTTGAAAATATATGATTTACTGCTGATAGAGCTCATAATATTTTTTTGTATTTCTTTTATTCTACTTGAATATTATGATTAATATGATTAATATATATTTTTTATTTCACTATAAAAAACAAAAATAAAATTTATAAAACAAGTATTATATTAGCATTTTTATTTTTATTATTCAATTTTTCTTCAATAACTACATATTTATTACTAATTTTGCTAATAAGTTTATTAAATTATAAGTTTATCTATTTTGTAAAAAATAAAGTCATAAATTATATTTTCATTATACTAATAAGTATAATAAGCTTTTATTGAAGCTATAATTCTATTTTATTTTATAAAGCTGAAACTAAAATTTATAAAAATAGTTTTTTTAAAGCTAATAAAATATATAAATTTTTTCCTAATTATTTTTACAAAAATAACAATTTTAAAGAATGATTAAAGTTAGAAAAAATAAAAACTGAATATTATTTTAAATCAAAAATTATTTATGATCCAAGTATAAAAAATTGCAAATTATTAATAAAAAATTACAAAACAATAGAAAATTATTTTTTTTGCTGAGATATTTTTAAGGACATTTGAAAAAATAATATTTCAATATTTTTTTACAAAGAAGGATTAAAACTAATTCCTGATTTATGGAATAAAAATAGTAAATTTCATAAATATAAAATAGTAAAATATACAATAAATTGAAAAAGATTTTTTTCTCAAAAATATAGTAATATAAAAAAAATTTTAAAAATAACTTGAAATATAAAAAACTAATCTATAATAAAATTAATTTAATTTTAATTTTTAAACTATGGAAAAAAATAATATAACAATTGCTTCTATACTGCAAGCCAAAAAAAACTTTTGAGATTTTATAAAAACTACTCCTTTAATAAAATC
>CAZRIS010000126.1:0-1879 GCA_964600205.1 uncultured Candidatus Peribacteria bacterium
ATATTATAATAATGTTTATGTAATAATTTTACACAATTATGATAAAAAGTTTAAAAATAAAAAATTTTCTTTCAATTAAAGATGAAGTAATTATAGATTTTTTTTCTAGTAAAAGATGATGAAAAAAAAATAATTCATTTAAAATTTGAACTCAAACTTTGACAAAAAATATTTTGCTTTATGGTGCAAATGCCAGTTGAAAAAGTAATATTATAAAATCTTTTTTAATTTTAAATATTGTAGCTACAAAAAATAATTTACCAAAATGAATAAGTCAGCTTTTTAAATTTGATAATGATACAAAAAATAAGGAGAGTTTTTTTGAGTTAAATTTTTTTGTAGATAAAAAAGAGTATATTTATAGTGTTTCTCTAAATGATAATATTATTAAAAGTGAAAAACTAGTTTATGTAAAAAATAAGAAAAATTATGAAATTTTATTTGAGAGAATTTGACTTGATTTTAAAAATATATCTTCTTCTTTTGAAAAGGAATTAAATAAATGAATGGAAAAAATAAAAGAAAATTCTTCAACTATTGCAGTTTTATCTCAATGGAATTGAAAATTAAATTGAAAAAGTATAGATTATATTTTTAGAAAAATAAATTTTATTTGATTAAGTGGATTACCTATTTGATTAACAGTTAATTTATTAGATTTAAAAAATAATAAAAAGGCAAAAAATTTTTTAGTTGAAATTATGAAGTTAGCAGATTTTTCTATTGATGATATAAAAATAAAAGAAAAATCTATTTCTGATGATGTTTTAGAAATAATAAAAGATAATGAAAACTTTAATGAAATTAAAAGTAGTTTAGAAACAAAAGTAGAATTTTGACATAAAATAAATTGAACTAATGATTTAGAATATTTAGATTTTGAAGAAGAATCATCTGGTACTCAAAGATTTTTTAGTCTTGTATGACCAATAGTAGATACTATTTTTAATGAAAAAATATTATTTATAGATGAAATAGAAAATAAGTTACATTATTTTATAGTAAAAGAAATATTAAAGCTTATAAATTCAAATATAAAAGATAAAAAATATCAATTTTTTTTCACTACTCATAATATAGATTTGTTAGATTTGGATATTTTTAGACAAGATCAAATAGCTTTTGTGGAAAAAAATGATGAGCAGTCAACAGAATTTTATAAGTTATCTGATATAGATTTTCCAGCTAGAAAAGAACTTGATGTGAAAAAATATTACAAAAATTGAGCTTTTTGAGCTATTCCATATGTTGGTGATTTTAGACTTTTATTAAATTTATATGAAAAAGATTAGGAAATTAGAGCCTAAAATTTGGATTTTATGTGAATGAGAAACAGAAGAATGTTATTTTTCTGTTATAAAAAATAAAAAAATTTTATGAAAAAATATATCAATATATAAAATATGACAAATTTCTTGAATTAGTAAAAATAAGCTAAAAAATATTAGAAAAAAGGTAAATTATTCTGATAAAGATTTAAAAAATACAAATTCAAAGGTATTTATTTTGTTAGATATAGATTGAAATAAAAAAGAGTCATATTCACAAGATAACATAGATTTTATAAAAAATAATTTAGAAAATGAAAATATAAAAGTTTTATTTTCAAATAAGGATTTTGAAATTTGGATATTATTACATTTGCAAGATTGTAAAAAAGAAAATGTTGATTATATAAAAATTATAAGAGAACATAAAAATTGAGAAAAAAAATATAAAAAATGAAATAATAATTGTAATATAAGATTTTTTCAAAAAATTATTGATAATTACTTAAATGATGCAGTTGAAAGAGCTAAAATATTGGAACAAAGATATATAAAAAGAAAATTAAAACAAAAAATTCCTTATACAGAAATTTATAAAATATTTTTTAATT
>CAZRIS010000127.1:0-1865 GCA_964600205.1 uncultured Candidatus Peribacteria bacterium
CTATTCTAGTAGTACAAATACTACCAGGTCCAATTCATACTTTTACAGCATCAGCTCAAGCTTCTACCAAATCTTTTACAGCTTCTTTAGTAGCTATATTTCAAGCTATTATTTGGCTTTCAGGAAGTAATTCTTTAATAGCTTTTACTGTATCAATAATTCATTTTGAATGTCCATGAGCAGAATCTAAAACTATAACATCACATCAAGCTTCAATCATTTTTTTTGCTCTTTCAACCATTCAAACACCAATAGCTCAAGCTACTAAAAGCCTTCAATTTTTATCAACAACTGCATTTTCTCAAGTTACTTGTGCATTTTTTACTTTTTTTATTTCTTCAATTTGACTAGCTTCATCCATATTTTTATGAATTACAGCAATTCCACCAAGATTAGCCATAGCAATAGCCATTTTTGATTCACTTACAGTATCCATTGCTGCTGCTACAAAAGGAATATTTAATTCAATTTTTTTAGTTAATTTAGTTTTTAGACTAACAGTTTTAGGTAAAACTTCTGAATAATGAGGAACAAGTAAAACATCATTAAAAGTTAATCATTTTTCTAAAATTTTCATAATAATTATGTTATAAAAATAAAAGCTATTTTATAAAGCTATACAAATAAAATGGTATAAATAAATTATTTTCTTCTTTTTTTAAATAATCTTTTGTTATAATTATTTTATTATTTACCTTGTCTTTATAAATATTTGAAAAATTTTTAACTGCTACAGGAATTTTTGAAATATTATTTCTATATTTTACTTCTATAGGTATTAATTCATTTTCTTTTTGAATTATAAAATCTATTTCTGACTTTGATATAGTTCTATAAAAATAAATATTATCTAATCAATATTTTACAGATAAATCATTATAAATAATATTTTCAATTATATTTCAAGGAATTAAATCTAAATTTTCATATTTTCTTGAAAAAATAGAATTTAGAGTTCAAATATCATTTATAAAAACTTTAGGCATTTTACTTAATTCTTTTCTAATATTTGTAAAATATGGCTTAATAAATTTATAAATATATGTTCATTCCAAAATATCTAAATATCTTGTTAGAGTTTCATAATTAATATTTAATTTATTGGCTAATTCTGATTTATTAACTAAATTTCAAATTTGGTCTCATAATAATTTTATTAAATTATTAAAGGCTGAAATGTTTTCTACTTTTAAAAAATTAATAATATCTTTTTTTATATAAGTTGAAACTATTTCTTTTAAAATAATTTCTTTTTCTTTTATATTATTTGATATACAAACTTCAGGATATCATCAATAATTAATATACTCTAATATGTATGTTTTTATATCATTTTTATAAATATTATTTAAATACTCTAGTTCTTCAAAATTTTTAAAATCTATTTTTTTATATCTATTTTTTGACTTATAATTTATAAATTCAAAAAAATTAATATGTCATATAAAAAATTCTATTTTTCTTCAAGTTAAAAATTCTGAATTTTTTGTAATTTCCAAACTAGAAGAACCAGAAACTATAAATTGAATTTTATCCTTAAACTCATCAAATAATATTTTCATAAACAATCAAGCTTGCTTGATATATTGAAATTCATCAATAAAAACATAAACTTTATTTTCAGTATTTAAATCAAATTGATCATTTAAAAATTTAATAAAATATTTAACATTTTCAAAAATAGGATTTCATAATTCTTTATCAACTGTAAAATATACAGTTTTATTATTTTTTTCTTCTAACTCTTTTTTTAATAATTTTATTATTGTAGTTTTTCAAACTTGTCTTGGTCATTTTAATATTAATATTTTTTCTTTTCATAACCAATATTTTATTTCTGAAACTATTTCTCTATTTATCATATT
>CAZRIS010000128.1:0-1863 GCA_964600205.1 uncultured Candidatus Peribacteria bacterium
AAAAATTATTTTGAAGAAGTAAAAAATTTAAGAGAAAAAAATAATCATTCTTGAAAAACAATTTTTGAAAGTATTTCTTGAGAAAATAGTGAAAAAGCAGCTCATGATTATTTTTTATGGGAAGAATGATGACAAATTATTAGTGATAAAATAAAGCAAATTTTAAATTGAATATAAATAAAAATAGATATAATAGACTAAATTTATATCTATTTTTTAATAAAAAAATGAAATACAAATATTTAATTTTTGACCTAGACTGAACTTTAATAAATTCTACTCATAAAATTCTTGATATTATAGAAGATTATTTTTTACAAAATTATCCAGATCTTTATGATACAGCTAGATATTATTTAGAAAATTCCCAAGGACAAAGCTTACAAGAACAATTAACTCACATTTTTCAAGATAAATCCTTAGCAGAAAAAGAAACAAAAAAAATTTATAAACTACTTTGAGATTTAAGAAATAAAGTTCAATTTTTCCCTTGAATAAAAGAAAAAATAAAAGAATTATATAATAAGTGATATAAATTATTCCTAACAACTTGAAGCTCAACAGAATTTGCTAAAAAAACTTTGAAAAACTGAAATATAGATAAATATTTTGAAAAAATTATTTGAAGTGATGAAATTCTAAAAGGAAGAGAACATTTAGAAATCTTTGAAAACTTAAGTCAAGATAAGGATTTTTATAAAAAATCTCTTTATATTTGAGATTGAAATATGGACAAAATTTTTGCTCAAGAAAAAAACATAGATTTTGTAAGAGTTTGATTCAAATGAGAAGATAATGAAAAAAGAATAAAATCTGTTTTGGAGATTGATAAATATTTATAAAAATTTGCAAAAATAAAAATTTTTATATAATGAAAGTGTTTTAAAAGCGTTTGAGTGGCTATCAACCACGAGCTGGAGGAAGAAAAGCTATTTTTTAGCCTAGTAGAACCTCTCGGAGCTGAAATGCTTCGTTAACAAAACTAAAATTGAGTATTAGCTTTTAGGTGGTACCTTCCCTATTAACTAGGGACCGAAAAGCACAAAAATTCTATATTTTTTATAATAGAGTTTTTGTGTTTTTTATTTTTTTAATATTTTTTTATGAAAACAAAAGATTTTTTAAAAAAATTAGAAACTATTTTAGAGCAAGATGATTTTGAAGCTCTGGATTTGCTTTTACTTGAAATAAATTCAAGTGAAATGGCTTTGGAACAACAAGAAATACTTTCTGATATAATAGATGAAGCAACTTTGTATTTAGAATTTAAAGAACTTGATTACAAAGCAACAGCTCTTGATTTAATTTTAAAATTAAAAAAATAATATGAAAACAAAAATAATTATAACTAGACACGGAAGAACAGATTATAATGACAAACATCTTTTTGACTACAAAGATAATGCAAGCTTAAGTGAAATTTGAAAAAAACAAGCTTTAGAATTAGCTAGTATTCTAAAAAATGAAAAAATAGATAAAGCTTACTCTTCTCCTTTAAAAAGGTGTATTGATACAATTACTCCTACAGCAAAAGAACATAATTTGGAAATACAAATTGTTCCTGAATTTATAGAAATAAACTCTCCAGAATTGCAAGATAAAGAATTTTCTTGTAAAAATTATAAATGGGGAAATTCTTATTGATGATGAGAAACTATTCCAGAAGTTTATGATAGAGTTACAAAAGCTTTTAAAAAAATAATTCTAGAAAACCCTTGAAAAACTATTCTAATTTGTTCTCATTGAGATCCTACTTTTTTAATGAGAATGTATTTAGAAAAATTAAGATGAAATGAAATTAGTTATGATAATGATAAATATACAAGCTGACTTTACTTAGAAAATAATCCTGAAAAATGATGA
>CAZRIS010000129.1:0-1821 GCA_964600205.1 uncultured Candidatus Peribacteria bacterium
AAATTTTATAAAGACTTAGCTAGGTTTGATAGAGGGTTTTTGATTGAGTTTGAAATTGGAGAAAAAAAATGAAAAAAAAATTAGAAGAGATAGTTTTAGAACATACAAAAAGTTTTAGGACAGATAGACTTACTATGTCTTTTGGAGAGATTATGAATATGTATAAAGAGAGAGAGATTGAAATTAATCCCGATTTTCAGAGGTCTTTTAGGTGGGATAAAGAAAAACAAACAAATTTAATTGAATCTATACTATTAGGTATACCTATTCCACCTATTTTTGTTTATGAAAATCAAGATGGTATTTGGGAACTTGTTGATGGGTTACAAAGAATTTCTACAGTATTATCTTTTTTTGGTATTTTGAAAAATGTTACATCTGAAAAAAATAATCTTATATTAGAAAAAGGTAAAATAATTACTCAATTAGAAAATATATCAATAAATAATATTAGTATTAAATTAAAATTAATGATTAAAAGGGCAACTTTAGGAGTTGAAATTCTAAATAGAAATGCTAATTCTGAAATGAAATATGAATTATTTAAACGTTTAAATACAACTTCTGAAGCTTTAAGTGAACAAGAGATGAGAAATGCAATATATTCAGGGAAACTTAATAGTTTTATCAATATTTTAGCAACAAATGAAACTTTCACTTCTCTAATGCAACCTAGCTCTAAACAAAAAGAGACAATGTATTTATCAGAATTAGTATTAAGATATTTTGCTTTTAAAAATTCTATAAATATGAGAGATGGGGTAAGAACACATTTAGATAATTATATGAAGAAGAATATTGATATGAATAATTTCGATGAATCTAAAGAAAAAAAAGAGTTTATAAAAATCATATCTTTTATAGAAGAAAAATTAGGAAGAGATATTTTTAAAGCACAAAATGGGCATATTACAAAAAATATGTATGATAGTTTAACATACGTATTACGAGAGAAATTTGATAAGTATAAAAATAATCCTATTGAATTTAAGAATAAGGTTGATGAATTAAAACAAGATAAAAAATATAAAGAGATAACAAATAAAAAAAGAGAGACAAGAACACAAGATAGAATACTTAGAGCTTTAGAGATTTTTTAGATGACTAACAAAGATTTTATTGAAAGTCTAGTTGAAGAACATAGAGAGTGGAGAATTAGCAAATTAGCTTTAATTAAGAAAATATATATTAAGTTAAAAACAAAAGATGAAAAAAAATTCTTTCTTCAATCAAGTATCCCGACTATTTACTCTATTTGGGAAGGCTTTGTAAAAAGTATTTTAAAATCATTATTAAAATTTTTAGACACAAAAAATATTCAACCTTCTAATATAAGCCAAGAGTTATTAGTCTGGTCTCTATCTGAAAAAATAAAAAACTTAAAGCAGAGTGAAGATTTTAAAAAGCAGATGAAGCATTCTCAAATATTGTTAGCTGAATTAGATAAGAAAGTTAAATTTTCAAAAATAAAAATTGATACAAAATCAAATTTAAATAACAGAGTATTAAAAGAGTTATGTGTTAATTTTGGAATATTCAATATAGAAGATTTTTTTTCTAAAGATGAGCTTGATGAACTCTTTAGACTAGTAGATATTAGAAATAAACTTTCACATGGTGAAGAAAATGCTATTATTATTGAAAGTTTAGATGATATTCAAAAATATATAGTTCTTGTAATTAAATTAATGGATAATTGGATATCGTTAATAGATAATTTTTTATTAAATGAGAAATTTCTATTAAAAAATAATTAAAGGAAAAATAATGACAAAAAAGATATTTAAACTAATGACATACACCGTGATTATATCACTAGGT
>CAZRIS010000130.1:0-1810 GCA_964600205.1 uncultured Candidatus Peribacteria bacterium
TTTTGTTTAACATTATTTCTAGTGCGATTGTTGTATTTAACATATGAATAATATATCTAAAAGGAAGGTTATTGTTTTCTTCAACCGCCACTAAGCCCATCATTCCTAATTCAAAAATAATTAAAGGTGCTACTAGCCCAGAAAAAATATTTTGTAAGTCTAAATTTTGTAAATATTTAAAAAATAAATAAAAAGATAAAAACAAGAAACTAATTGAAAATATACTTCAAGAAACAGTTTTAATTTGTTTGATATTTTTTTTAAATAAAATAAACATGCTTTAATTATAACATATTATCATTTTATTTCTTTTTTATTTTTTTCTTTTAAATATTTATTTGTTTTTGAGAAGTGGCGACAGCCAAAAAAACCACGGTGAGCTGAAAAGGGTGAGGGGTGAGCAGCTTTAAGAATTAAATGTTTTTCTGGTTGAGAAATAAAAGCTTCAACCTCTTGAGCATTTTTTCCCCAAAGCAAAAAAACTAAATTTTCTTTTTTTGCTGAAATTTTTTTAATTAAAGAGTAGGTAAAATCCTCTCAACCTTTTTTTCGGTGAGAAGCAGGCTTGTGAGCCTCTACTGTTAAAACTTGATTTAAAAGTAAAACTCCTTGTTTTGCAAGATATTCTAAATTTCCATCGGAAAAATCTTTTTTGATTTTTAAATCAGTTTCCATTTCTTTATAAATATTTTTTATGGACGGTAAAATCTTTGCTCCATGGGGGATTGAAAAACACAAACCTTCTGCAATTTTAGGAGTGTGATAAGGATCTTGTCCAATAATGATAACTTTTATTTTTTCAAGAGGAACTTCATTTAGAGCACGAAAAATATTTTTTGCTTCTGGAAAAATTTCTTTTTCTTGATATTCTTTTTCTAAAAAATTTCAAAGTTTTTTGAAATTTTCACTTTTCAATTCTTCTTTTAAAAAAATTTTCCACTCTTTATTTAGATTTATTTTCATTTTTAAATTTTAGCATAATTTTGTATAATTGTTTTTATGAATGAACAAATAATTTTAATTATAATTTTAATTTTTTCAGTAATTATCCATGAAGTTTCTCATGGGCTTGCTGCTCTTTATCAGGGTGATAGAACAGCAGAAGAGGCTGGAAGGTTAACCTTAAATCCAATTCCACATATAGATTTGTTTGGCTCAATTATTGTTCCGATGATTTTTATTGCTTCTGGGATGAATGCCTTTTTAGCCTGAGCAAAACCTGTTCCTTATAATCCAAATAATTTAAGAGATAAAAAATGAGGTGAGTTAATTGTAGCTTTGGCGGGACCACTTTCAAATTTTATTTTAATGTTTTTGTTTTTGATTTTATTTTGATTTTTTAATCATTTTGGCTTTGGAAATGAATTTATTTTAAAAATTTTGTTTACTTCTGCTTTTATGAATTTATTTTTAGGAATTTTTAATTTAGTTCCTGTCGTTCCTTTGGATGGTTCGAAAGTTTTATTCGCTTTTATACCACAAAAATATTATTGAAATACAAGGCAATTTTTAGAAAAAAATTATTTATATATATTTTTAATTTTTGTCTTTATAATTTTCAATACAAGTTTTTTACAAGATTTTAGTTGAAATATTTTTAAATGAATTTCAAATTGATTTGTTTAGAAATTCATTTTTTTTTAATTCTTAATATAAGTTTTTATATGTTATAATATGAAAATATGAAAGCCATAAAAATTAATAAATTTGGTGAATTAGAAGAGTTAAATATAATGAAAAAAGATATGGCGGAAAAATACGAATTGAATATTCGTGATTTGAGGCCAGTTTATTCTCTTTTGCAGGTTGC
>CAZRIS010000131.1:0-1791 GCA_964600205.1 uncultured Candidatus Peribacteria bacterium
ATATATTCTTTTTAAGTTAAGCTTACAGTAATATTTGTTTTTTTCTTCACAATAAAAAATTTTTCATTTAATTCTTAAGTCTATATAAATAATTCAACCTTTTGTTAGATTATAATTTTCTTTATTAAAAATAAGTAATTTTTTTATTTCTCTGTCAATTCAAATTTTATTTTGATTTATATCAAAAATAAGTTTTATATTATTTTTTAGGTTAAAATGAGCTTCTCTTTCAATTGGGTAATATTCAATATTTTTTATGCTTATAGTTAATAAATTTTTTTTTAATTTTTCTTTTATATATAAAATTTTATTTAAATAATTCTTATCTAAAATTTTTTTATATTCTATAAAGCTTCAAAAATTTTTATTTTTTATTTTTAATTCCATTAAATTTTTAGGAATGTTATTTATTGGAATGATACTTCAATTAGCTAAAACTAAAAATTTTTTATTATTTATTATTGTATAAAAAATTTTTTTAAAAGAATATAATTTTATTTTTAAAGTATTTGGTGGAATTTTTGTTATTTCTATATTTTTTAAATTATTTTGATAATTTTTTAATTTTTGTTTAATTTTATTTGTATCTAAATAAAAAATATTTTCTCATCTAAAATTATTTATAGAATTATAAGCAATAGTTATATTTGATTCTGGGTCATTTCTAGTTATATCTATTTTTTTTACTACGAAAATTTTTGAGTTTATAAATATAATTAAAAAGATAATAGCAATAAAAATTAAGCTTCATATTAGTTTATAATTTATTTGTCTTGTATTTATTTTTAATTTTAAATTTTTATTTCTAATATTTTTTTTCTTTTTTTCTTGTTCTAATTTTTTTAATTTTTTATAAGTTTTATATTTTTTATAAAATTTATTTTTTTTAACAATTTTTTTTAATTTTTTTAATAATTTTTTAATCATTATTTATTTCTTTATAATCTAAATTATTTATAGTCATACTTATTTCTTGAGCTATTTTTCATTTATTATCATATCTAAATCTAACTCTTGGATTTTTTCTTAGAGATAATTTTTTTCCAATATTTCTTTGTATTAAATGTGCATAATTTGCTAGAGTTTTACATAAAATATCTTCATTTTTAAAGCTAGAAACATATACATCTAAGTAAGATAAATCAGGACTTATTTTTGTTCAAGTTATATTTATAAGTCAGAAATCACTTTCAATTTCTTTTAACATAGGATTTAAGGTATCAATTATTAATTCTAAACTGACAGATTCTAATTTTTTTAATCTTTCTTTGTTCATTTATATTTTTTATTAAATAAATTAGAAGTATTTTATTTAGTAATTTTATTTTGACAAGTAAAAATAAATAAATATAATCCTTGCACTTTATAATTATTTTATAACTATCAAGTAAGGAGATAGAAAAATATGATATATGCTATAAAAAATGAGAATGAATCAAATGAAAAATTAGTTTTAAGATATAAAAAGCTATTTTTTCAATCTAGAATTGCTACAAAATTAAGAAATGAAAGATATGCAGTAAAAAAACCAACTAAGAAGAAAATTAGAGAATGAGCAATTATTAGAGAAGCATATAGAGAATTATCTAACAAAGTATACTTTTAGTTAGAAAAATAAAAGAGATTTTTTATAAAAAATCTCTTTTATTTTTTTTTATTATTTTTATACTAGAAAATATAAGTATTAATTAATAAAAAATTTTATGTTTAAAAAAATAGTTGGTCTTTGATTTTCTAGTTCATGAAAAAATGCAAAAGATGTAGAAAAATATATAAAAAGTTTGGTTGATT
>CAZRIS010000132.1:0-1785 GCA_964600205.1 uncultured Candidatus Peribacteria bacterium
CTCCACTTTTTAAACTTCTATTTACTCAATATACATTTATTACACATGATGAATTTTCTGTTAAATAAGTATGAGAACTTAAATTATTTTTTGTATAATTTACATTTTTATTTTCTTTCTTAAATTCAGAATAATAATCACTAATGCTTTGATTTAATTTATATGAAAAATAATTATTTTTAGCATTATAAATATTGCTATAATTTTTTGTTCTATAATTATTTTTAGTTTTATATTTTAAATCTTCTAATCTATTAATTATATAAATTATTCTATAATAAATTTTATTATTTTTTTCTATATGATATTTATATAAATAATTTAATAATTTTTCTTTTGTTTTTTCTATAATATAAGCTTTTTTATCAAAATCTAAATCTTTTATTTTTTCCCAAACTAAAGCTATTTTTTTTTCTATTACTTTTTTATCATTATAATGTTTGTTCATATATTCTAATGAAGCATCATAGTCTTTATATATTTCTCATCTATAATCAATATAAGCATTTGATATATTAAAAAATGAAAAAAATAAAACAAAATAAATAAAAAATTTTTTCATAAAAATAAATTATAAAATAATATTTACAAAAGTAAATATAAAATATTTTTTAAAAAAGTCAAATAAAAAGAGTAGATTTTTATCTACTCTTTTTCAAAATTACTATTTTTTTATTTACTAGAAGAATCTCCTTTATAAATTTTTGCTACTCAATTTACACAATGATATAATCTATCAATAGATTTAGTTACTGTTCAATCTTCTCAAACATTTGTTTTAAAGAAAACTTTATGAGCTCTATTTTTTATTACATATAATTTATCTTTATAATAAAATTTACAAAATTTATAAATTTTATTTCTCCAAATAGCAGCTTTTTCTACATTTCAATTTTCACAAACATATTTAGAATATTCATTATAATCATCTTTTTGTTCTTTTATTATAACAAAAGTATTATTTAATAATTTATATTCATTATTTTTATATTTAAAATCACAATTTAAATTCTTTTTACCATTTTCAGTATCAATCCATTCTCTTAATTTTTCTAGTTTTCCTAAATTACATTTATATTCTTTATTTATTTGACCAAATTTAACTACCTTAGTTTTTCCACTTTCAATCTCTACTCTATCTCATTTACTATTAGATAAATAACATTTTGGTAAAATTGCTTTTTTCCAAGTAAAAATAACTTTTGCTACTCAATTATCACAAACAACTTTTTTATAAACTTCTCTATTATTATTAGTTTTTGAAACAATTACTTTTACTTCCCTATTTTTTATAGTAACTTTTTCAGTTCAATTTTTATATTCACAATTTTTTACTGCTAAATCACTATCTTTTACTTTAATTTTATTTATATTTCCATCTTCTACAATATAATTATAACTACCAGTTAATACATTTGTAATACTATCATTAGAAGTATTAGTTGTATTTTCATTACCAGTATTATTTGCATTAGTAGTATTATCATCATCTACATTAAATAATGCAAAAATAGAATTTAATTCTTTATCTTCACTATCTGCATTTGTAAAAAAACTTACAGAAGAAAAAGTAATTAAAGAAATTAATAATAAACTTATAAATCTTTTCATAAAATAATATTTAAAAAATAAAATACACCTATAGTCTAACATAGAAAAAAAAATATGTCAAAAAAATGACATATTTTTTTAAATTCTTTTTCTTACACATCAAATCCACTATAACTTAAATCAAAACTTTTATTACAAACTGGAAAATCTGCAATAATATTATTTAGTACAGCA
>CAZRIS010000133.1:0-1770 GCA_964600205.1 uncultured Candidatus Peribacteria bacterium
AATTTTTCAAAATAACTACACTTTTCTATCTTTTTCCTCCTCCTTACTAAAAAGAGATTAAGGAAAGTTTTTTTTTAAATTATAGTTTAGTTTATTTAAAAAACTAAAATATTTCATCATTTATTTAATTCTCCAAAAATAAACAAATAAAGTATATAAATTTTCTTTAAAAAAACAAAAAAAAAGTGTTATAAAACACTTTTTTAGTGACTACATCCACATCCCCCAGTTCCACAATGTCAATCAGAATCTTCTTGTTCTTGTTCAGCTTGTTCTTGAAGAAAAGCCATAAAACTATCAATTAAAACCTCAACCATTTTTCAATTATCTGTAATTTGTTCTCAGTTAGTATCTGGAATAATTTGTTTTAAAATATCCAAAGCTTCACTGTATTTTTCATCAATTTCAATTTGAATTTTTGCCATAATTATTTTTTTATAAATTAAAATAAAAAGAGTTTTTCTAAAAAACTCTTCTTTTAAATTTTTTAGAATAGATAATAAAAATTATCTAAAAATCATTATAAAAAATTATTTATTTTTTACAAATCTATTTTTAAGTAATCTAAATAATCTTTGCCTTGTTTTTTCAATAGTGATATCTTCATCATTACCTATTATTCATTTTTCAGATAATAACACTGAAATAAATCTAGTTGATTCAAATTTTGATAAAACTATATTTATTATAACCATAATAGGAACTGATAAAAGCATTCAAATAACTCACCATATATATCACCAAAATCACAATGCAATAAGTATAACAAGTGGACTTAAATTTAGCTTAGACCCCATAAGTTTTGGTTCTATAATATTTCATATAAGAATTTGTACTCAAATAAGTCAAGAAATTATAAATAGAGATTTAAAGACAAATCAAAATTGAATTATAATAAACAAAGAAGTTATAACAACTGCAATTATAGAACCTATTGTAGGAATATAATTCAAAATAAAAATTGAAAAAGCCCAAAATAAAGCAAATTTAACTTGAAATACCAAAAGAATAAAATAACTCAAAAATCAAGTAGAAATTGACATTATAGTTTTTATAAAAAAATACACTCTTATATCATTTTTTACTTTATCAATTATAGAATTTATTCTAGATTTTTTTAAAGGATTTGAAGTAATTAAATCTATTTTATTTCTAAAATATCTATGTTCTAATAAAATAAAAATTATATAAATTATTATAAGACCTGCATTTGATAAAATAGAAGTAATAGCAGAAGTTACACTTCAAAATAAATTAGTAAAATCTATACTTTTTAATATTTTTTGTTTTATCAAATCTTCATTAATATGATATCTAGATAAATAATCAAGTATAGGGTTAAGTATACTTACCAATCTATTTTGATAAAAAGCAATATTTTCACTTTTTGTTATTTCTGAAATATTTGTATTAATAATCCATCAAACCAAAAAGAAAAAACCTAAAAAACTAAAAAAACTAAATAAATAAGAAAAAAAATTATTAAATTTAAAAAAATTTTTAAAAAATCAAGCTATTGAAATAATTCAAAAACTAAGAAAAACTGCTATAACAAAAGGTAAAATTAATGAACTTCAAATATAAGCTAAATAAGTAAGCATTATAACACTTAAAATTATAGAATTTATAGCTATAACTTTTGAATAATCTTGTTTATTAAACATAAATAATTATTAAAAAATATTTTTTAAAATAATATCATATTTTAGTTTTAATGCAAAAAAAAGTCCCAAGAAAATTAATTCTCTAGGACTTTTTCTTTTTTTGCTA
>CAZRIS010000134.1:0-1755 GCA_964600205.1 uncultured Candidatus Peribacteria bacterium
CTTGATGAAGTGTAGAATTTTGAGAAACACCAGAAGAAGCTTTGAAAAGAGAAATAAAAGAGGAAACAAATTTGGAACTTATAAAAACAAAAATTCTTACTACAAAAACTATGATTATAGAAAATACTCATTGGCTTTGAGTTTATTTTTTATGTGAGACAAAAAATTTTGATTTTAAAAATATGGAACCAGAAAAACATACAAAAGTTTTTTGGGGAGATTTGGAAGATGTTGATGGTGTTTGAAAAGAAATTATTTTAGATTATTTAAAATAAAAAATATGAAAAATAAAATAATTTGAGTTGATTTGGATGAAGTTTTAGCTGAACTTCTAGATTTTGTTTTGGAGAAAAATAATTATAAAATTTGAGATTATAAGATAAAAAGGGAAGAAGTAAAAGATTACTATATTCATAGAATGAATTGATTTGATATTTCCTTGGAGGAAGCTATTGATTGGTTTAGAAAGCCTATGTTGGATGATTTAGAAAATTGTAGTTTGAAAAAAGTTGATTGAAGTTATGAAAGATTGTTTGAATTGAAAGAAAATTGAAATAAATTATATGTTATAACTGCAAGAATTGAAGAATATTTTTGAGATTATACAAAAAAGTGGATAGAAAAATATTTTCCAAATATTTTTGAAAAAATCATTTTTACAGATCATTTTACAGAAAAACATATAGAAAAATCAGAAATAGCAAAACAGATTTGAATTGATTATATGATAGAAGATAATATGGATTATGCACTTGAATTAGCTCAAAACTGAATAAAAGTATATTTGCTTGAAAAGCCTTGGAATAAATATAGACAAGAAAAACATAAAAATTTAATAAGAATAAAATCTTGGAAAGAATTTAGAATTTAATTAGAAAAACTAGAATTTTGTTAAAAAATAAGTATAAATACTTGAAATTGTTGAAGATAAGAGAAAATTTTAAAATTTAATATAAAAATTATGAAAGATATAAATAATAATGAATATAATAGAAATAAAACTCCAATAAATAAAGAAGGGCCAATAAAAGCAATAGTAGAAAAAACTGCAGTTGATATTGATTTTAATTTAAGATTAGATCCTAATGATAGAAAATGAATTATGGATCATTATAATAAATTAATTGAAAAAGAACCTTTATATAAAAAAGAAAAATTTAGAAGGTTATTAAAGATGTTAAATCCAGATAGAGGTCAAATTTTTTTTGTTTATTATAATGAAGATGAAGATATATATCAAATTCAAGAGTTTATTTCTAAATTATTTCCTAATATAAAAAAAGCACATATTGATTATGATGAATGAGAAAAAGTAGATAATATTAAGGTAGATACTTTAAATGAGAATATAAATAATAAAGACATTAGAATAATATATCATAATTATTTTGATAGAATATTAAATAAAGAAAATAAAAATTTTCTAAATAGTATTAATAGATCAAGAGATGCTGTAAGTAAAGTATATATATATTTTATTAAAATGTATGATAATGATAATAATGATGAATTAGGTTTTGTGGATTCTTCAGATATAAGATCAAAGATCTGATGTTATTTATCTGATTATAAAGAGTTTGCTCATCCTATATATCCTAATTATTAAAAATTAAATTATTAAAAAAAATGTAAAATTTAACCCAAAAGGAAAAGTGTAGGAGTTTTGGACTTAAAAGAAATTTTAGATTATTTAAAATAAAAAATTATGAAAATAATTTTCCTACTACCACCATCTGAATGAAAAAATTCTTGATG
>CAZRIS010000135.1:0-1742 GCA_964600205.1 uncultured Candidatus Peribacteria bacterium
TGTTTATATTTTATTTTTTCAATTCTTTCCTCTTCTTTTGCAAATTTTATCTGATTTTTATAAGCTTTTATGTCTGCATCTGCTGCTTTAATTTTGTTTATTGCATCTTTAATTTCTTTCTCTTTTTTCAGTAAAATTTCCTGTTTTTCAAGCTCTGTTTTTTCTTTTTCAAGAATTGCTTTTTTTACATCACTTTTCCTTTTGCCAAAATCAAAGATATTAAATTTTAAGTTTAAAGATATGTTCCAAATATTTACATCATCACCGTTTCCATAATTTTCAGATATGTTTGAATTTAAATATATTTTTGGAAAATATTCTGATTTTACTTTTTTTATATTTTCTTTTGCTATTTTATTTTTTGTGGTGATTTTAACAACTGATGGCAATTTGATAATATTAATATTTTCAGGGTTAAAATTTTGCGTAAATTTTATATCTTCTATTTTATCTATTTTTAAGTCTTTTTTTCCTATCTGTTCTTTTAAAGCATATTTTAAAGAGTCAATACCGGTTTTTAACTTTACAATAACAGCATCTGTATTCTTTAAATCATACTCAATTTTATAAAGGTCAACTTCAGGTTTTTTCCCTGTTTTTACCATTAATAAAACATCTTCGTAAAGTCTATTTAAAGAGCCTTTATAGTGGCGCATTGCAAGTAGCTGTTTTTTTAAAGATAGTATTTTAAAATATATTGATTTTACATTAAAAATAATCTGATTTTTTGTTAATTTTTTATTTATAATGTTTAATTTTTCACTTAATTTTGATATTTTTATATTTTCCGTAATTTCAAATCCGGTAAAAACCGGAACCTTATATTCACTGCCAATGGAAAAAATATCTTCAGCTTGTTTTCTTATAAGGGGCTGTAATACTCTATCCGAATCGTATTTATTAGCAGAGGATAAAAAATCAATTTCACCAAATCTTGTAGCTTTAATGCCTTTGGTGTTTTCTTTTTGAATATTAATATCAACTGAAGTTCTGGAAATTTCCTGATTATGTTCTATGGCAAGGTTTATTGCCTCTGAAAGTGTAATGGCATTTGAAGTTGATGTAATAAAAATTATGTTAAACAATATTAAAATTAAGATTTTCATTTGCAATCCTCTGTTATTATGTTATAATGATATAACTTATTTTGTTATAACCTTATAACCTTTGTAAGTCAAGAAAAAAATGAATAGAAAAACGCAAATATTTGAAGCAATTGTAAATATAATTTCAGAAAGTGGCTTTTCTCATGTTACCACTACGGAAATTGCCAAAAAAATTGGCATAAGCCAACCGGCTCTTTACAAACATTTTAAAAATAGAGATGAAATAATACTTTATTTCATAGATGAAGTGAAAAAGCATCTACAAAAAATTGTCGAATACGCAAACAGAGGCAATACATTAAGAGAAAAATTGGAAAATTTATATATTGCCCATTTTGAGTTTGTGGAAAATACCAAAATCATACCTAAGGTTGTATTTTCAGATGAAATTCTCGATGACAGAAGCACCTTAAAAAGAGATAAATTCAGAGATGTTTGTTTTAATTATTACAGAAAAGAAATTGAAAACATTTTTCTTTCTTACAATGTAAAAAACAGTAAAACCTGTGCACAAATTATTATAGGCTCTTTTTTGTCAACAGCTTTAAAATGGCATCTCAAAGGATCTAACTATAATTTAAAGGAAGAAATACCCATGCTAATGGATTTTTGGGAAAAATTTTTACAAATATGATA
>CAZRIS010000136.1:0-1698 GCA_964600205.1 uncultured Candidatus Peribacteria bacterium
GGCATTTTAAAGCACCTAATTTTCTCCCGATAGCTATCGGGATTGCACTATGTTTGTTTATAGCTATCATCTTGAATTTTAGCACTATCTGCCAAATGCACTATATTTTTTGTTGTGCCCAGTACATTCTATTCATAATCAATTTTTGTTCCTTCTATTTTTTTCAATTCAATATTAATTATTTTTTTAATTTCTTCAATTTTCTTGTATTTATTAGCTATTTCTTTTTGTGCTTCTAAATCAAATTTACCATTTGGTTTTATAGGAATTGGAATTTCTATTTTTTTAATGATATTTACAGTTATTCGTTTATTTTGTTCCCCAACGGCATACTTTTTTAAGTTGGTTTTTAGATAGAAATATAAATAACCTAAATCAATTTTATTTTTTTCTTTTGGCAATAATGCACCACAATGGGTTGTCATACTAAATTTTCCATCTCTAAAAAAAACGGTGCCAGCGTGAATACCATCAGTTGTCCAAGTTAAACATTGAGTATCATAATCGTATGAATTTATATACCCAATTATTCCTTCATTAACTGTTTGGGAAGAATACACCGGAAAATTACCAATATTTTGTTTGATATATTTATTTGTATATTTTGACAATCCTTTTACTACTTTGAATATTTTCTGAATAGATAATGTAGTAAATTCATAATTATCCTTTATCTCAACCTTAATTTTTTTTATTTTTTCTCTGTATTCTCTTACTTGTTTTTTTATTTCTTGAATGGCGTTGTAACGGTCTATTACTTCTTTTTGTTTTTCAATGTCAATATTTCCGTTTTCATCAAAAGGAATAGGAATTTTTAATTTCATAACTCTATCCATTGAACATTTTTTCTTAAAATCATAGCCTTCATTGAACAGAGTTTCTTGTATAATTTTTTCTAGATATTCATATGATATATTTTTTAGATAATCATCTTTGAGTTTTAGCAATTTTACTTTTTCATATGGAACAAATTTTTCTTTTCTGTAAAAAACTAATCCAGCACTACCATCTTTGTTCCAAGTTAGCAAGTCTGCATATTTTTTCCATTTACTTTTTTCTTCAACCCAACCAAATACTGCATTTTTATCCATCGATGCAGAATATACTGGAATACAATATTTATCAGTTTTAGTTTGAGAAGTATCTACTTTTTTTAAACCAGAATTTGTTGGGGGAGAAGTGCAAATTTCAGATATTAAAAGATATTCTATTTTACTTGACTTTTTTTTTTCAGTTAAAAGGTCTATTTCTTCTTGTAAACTTTTTATATTGTTTGCAACTTCTTCCAATAATTGAGGAAATTCTTCAAATTTGATGAATTTTTCTTGCTCTTCAATCCCTAATTTAATTTTTTCTTCTTTTGACCACCAATTATCAATAATCCACGAAGTATTTATATTATCAATAAATTTTTTAATTGGTTGAATTTTACATCTTTTGTCATCAGTTTTGAAATACCTTTTTGCTCCTTTAAATTGCTTATACCATATTACTGCTTCTGATAAATCGTCCTCATCAATATCAAAACGATAAACATCTCTTGTTTCACCTATTTCACTAACGAGGTAAGTAAATACAGGGTCTGTTTGTTCCACTTTTTTATCTGCTTTTTTAGTTAAAGCAAGGATATATGTTTTTTTTATTGTAGTAAAAAATGTTTTTTCGGGTAATGAAATAATTGCATCAATAAAACATTCG
>CAZRIS010000137.1:0-1689 GCA_964600205.1 uncultured Candidatus Peribacteria bacterium
AAATTTTACATATTTTTTTATAAATCTATTCTATAAAACCTTTTCCAAATCCATAATATTTATATGCTTTATTCAATTTTTTTCTCAGAAATCAATTTCATCAAAACTTACTACATATTTTGACCAAGAATCATTTATTAATTCAAGATTTCAAAATTCTCTTTTTATAGTTTCTTCTCAATTTAACAAATAACAGACTTGAAAATATTTTTTCTTTCAATTTTTAGTAGCAACAAAATCAATTTCCAAATTTTTGTATTTTCAAATATTTTTATCATAAACTTTTAATCTTCAAATTTTTACTTCATAAGAATAAAATTTCAAAACATTAAAAACATAATTTTCTAATAATTTTCAAATATCTCTTGATAATTCAAACCCAACAATAGAATTTCTAATTCATAAATCTTCTATATAAAATTTATCATAAACTTCAAAAATTTTTTTTGATTCAATATCTTGAGTTTTTACCTTATTTATCAAAAAAGCCTTTTCTCAAAATTTTAAGTAGTTCAAAATACTATCAACTGAAATTTTTATTTTTTGACTTTTTAAATAATCAGAAATTTTTTTTGCTGAAAAAGTATTTCAAATATTTACCAAAATAAACTTATAAAGAGTTTCCAAGAAATCCAGATTCTTTACTCAAAAATATTTAACAATATCTTTCAACAAAATACTATTATAAACTCATTTTAAATATCAATTTACAGCATTTTTAGAAAAATTTGTTTCAAAAATTCATGGCATTCAGCCAAATTCTAAATATTTTAAAAATTCTTTTTTTGACTTTTTCTTTCAAGAAAATTTCAAAAACTCTCAAAAACTTAAAGGATTTATTTTAAAATCAATATATCTTCAAGTTAATAAACTAGCCAAATCAGAAGAAAGTAAACTAGAATTTGATCAAGTTACAAAAATTTCAATTTTTGATTTGTATTTTGAAAGCAGGCTGTTCACAAATTTTTCCCAAGATTTTATTTCTTGAACTTCATCAATTGCTACAAAAATTTTTTTATTTTTATCTATTTTTTTTAAAAACTTATCAAATTCTTTTTGCAAATCTAGATAATCTTTGATGAAATCAAATTTTAAATCTTCTTTATTTACATAAAAAAAATTTTCTCAAAAATTTCATTTATCATAATTTATTTGAATAATTTTTTTCAAAATACTAGATTTTCCAACTCTTCTAGCTCAAATCAAAACCTTTATCAAAGGTGTATTTAAAAAATTATTTATTCTTTTTAAATAAATTTTTCTTTCAATTATTTTTTCTTTTAAAATTTCTTGTATCATATAAAAATTATTAAAAAATTTAAACTATTTCTAGTATACTCTAAAAATATTAAAATTACAAGTTTTTTTATTTTTCTAAATTACAACAAAGGTCTCTTATCCCCTTGTATTACTCCCTTTTAAAAGAGAACTCGGCCGAAGGACAGCAAGGATTTTGGAATGCTAACTATCCCCTAAGCCTGTTGACCATCCCTCTAGGCCCCTTTGGATCCACCTCACCCCTAACCCCTCTCCTTAGAGGAGAGGGGGACATCCCCCTAACCCCCTTCTAGAAGGGGGTATAAAAAAAATAACAAAGGTAAAGTTCCTTGTTATGTTCAAACAAATTTTTAAAAACTAGAAAATTTGCTAAAATAACTATAAATGTGTTAAAATATTTATAGTTATTTT
>CAZRIS010000138.1:0-1686 GCA_964600205.1 uncultured Candidatus Peribacteria bacterium
TCTAAATTTTTTCAAAGTCTTTTTTCATATTCTTTTATAGAATTTTCAAAATGTTTATTTGAATCACTTGTTATTATTATTTTATACATAAATTTATAATTAATTATTTCCACTATTTACAAAAGAGGGACTAGGGGGGTTATTTAATTTCTATTTTTTTTCATAAAAATTTTGGTTTTGTTTTTAAAATTTCAATTTCAAAAAAAGCTTTTATTCTTGCAAAAATTTCTCTCATTCTAAAATCTATAATTCATAAATAATTATTTTTATTAGTAGAAACTCAAATAGATTTTATTCAAAGTTTCTCTCAAATATATATTGCTCTATATAAATGATATTTTTGTGTAAAAATAACTAGTTTTTTTGCTCAAAAAATTTCTTTTGCTCTATACATAGAATCATAAGTATTAAATCAAGCATAATCAGGATAAATATCATCTTTTTTTACTCATAATTTTATAAGATATTTTTTCATATTATCTGGTTCATTGTAATTTTTTTTTCAATTATCTCCTGAAACAATTATTTTTGAAATTTTTCATAATTTATAAGCTTCCTTACTTAGTTTTAATCTATCAGCTAAAATATCACTAGGCTCTCAATTTGGTCTTACTGAAGCTCAAAGTACAATTCAAATTTTTGTTTTTGGTAAATCATTAACAGAATAAATTTTATTTTCTGAAAAATTTACAATATAAAAATTTATAGCCAAAAAAGAAATTATTAATAATAAAATTAATAATAAAATGTATCTAATATTTTGCCAAAAATTTTTAAACATATTTTGCTTTTTTTAATATTTTTCATATATTCTATACAAAATTATTTTTTTTACAATAAATAAAAATGAGTTTAGAAAAAAAATTATTAAAAAAACTAAGAACTGCTATTTGTGATTTTGATATGATACAAGACTGAGAAACTGTTTTATTATGAGTTTCAGGCTGAAAAGATTCTATGGTTTTATGATATTTATTAAGCCAATATTTAAAAGTCTCAAAAGAAAAATTTAAAATAAAAGCAATTTATATGTATAAAGATTTTTTAATTGATTGTGATATAAATTTTTTGGAAAAGAAAAAATATTTTGAAGAAGAATTAGGTATAGAGCTTGAGAAAGTAGTAGTAAAACTTCCAGAAGATTCAAAAGTAAATGATTGACTTGGACAGTCTTGTCAATGGTGTGCTTATGCAAGAAGAATTTCTATGTTCAAACTTTGTCAAAAATATTGAGCAACAAAAATTATTTACTGACATCATCTTGATGATATAGTTGTTACAAGTTTTATGAATATGATTCAATGAAGAAATCTTCAAATAATGCCACCAAAAAATAAAATGAGATCAGGTGATATTACTTTTATAAGACCAATGGCTTATATTAGAGAAAAAGATATAAAAAAATTTGCAGATCTAAAAAATATACCTTACTCAAGTTGTAATTGTCCAGTTTGAACAGATGGCAGAAGAAACAAAATAAAAAAAGAAATTATTTGGGAAAATGAAAAAATAATCCCAGAATATACAGAAAATATTTTTTGGGCTTTAATAAAAGATTTCAGAAAAAAATATGAAAAAGAAGGTTATAGTATGTAAAAAGCTTCCAAAAATTTTTGGAAGCTTTTTTCTTCTTTTTAATATTTCCCCATTTTATAATCAAAATGTCCTAAATCTTTGTCATATTCA
>CAZRIS010000139.1:0-1678 GCA_964600205.1 uncultured Candidatus Peribacteria bacterium
TATTTTTTTATTTTTTCTATTACTTCTGAGATATTATTTTTTTCTAATCAAATTTTTTCTAAATTTTTTTCAATAAAAAATATAAAATTAGAACTAAATAATATTTTTTTTGAAGTTTCAAAATTTAAATCAAAAACCCAAGAAGAAAGAAGTAATAAATAATCAATTTGAGTTTTTATTAATTTAGAATCTATCAAATCTCAATTTAAAAAACTATCTAAAACTTCCTTTGTATACAAATTATTTTTTTCATCTTTTTCTTTATATCTAAAAAATAATTTATCCTCTGCATTAAATAAAATATATTCTAAATTCTGCAATTTATCTGCATCTCTTGTTATTTTTAAAACTTTCAATATTTCTTCTCTTTTTTCTTCTGACTGGATTTTAAATTTATTTTCTTGAAATAATAAATCTATAAGCTTTTTATTATGATATTTTACTGCAAATAATATGGATAAATCAGTTATTCCTTCTTCTTTTAAAAGTTCAAATCAAAAATCTCAATGTTCAAATTCATTATTTGATAAAACTCTTTTTCAATCATTTTGATATAATCTTCAAATATCATGTAATAAATTAGCTATTTCAGCCTTTTTTATAATCTTTTCATTATTAAATTCTTCTTTTTCTCAAGTTAAAATTCTTTGAGCCTCAAATAATACAGCATAAGTATGTCTTATTTTATGGTTAAAATAATTTAATACTTCTTGTGTTTGTATTTTTTTATTTTGTATTTCAATATGTTTCTGAAATAATGAAGTCATTTCAGTCAAAGAATATTGTTTTATATTCATTTTTTTATAAATTATTTTGTATTAAATAAAAACTAGTACTAATTCAAGCAAGTTCTGTTCTTAAAATATTATCTCAAAGAAAAACTCTTTCTAAATTATTTCTTTCAAATTTCCAAACTTCATCATCACTAAATCCTCCTTCTGGTCCTACAAAAATATTTATTACTTTATTTTCTCATATTTCTAAATCTTTTAATAATTTTGAATTATCATTTTTTGTATGTAAAAAAATATTTAATCATTCAAGTTTTGTCAAAACTGGTTTTTCTCAAAAAAGAATTTCTGGGATTGTGTTTCTTCCACATTGCTCTGAAGCTTCTAAAATAATTTTTTTAAATCTTTCTATTTTTTTATCAGTTATATTTATTTTCTGACTTCTATCACTTCTAAAAAATAAAAAATTTGAAATTCAAATCTGAGTTCAATTTTTTATAATACTTTCTATTTTATCAATTTTATTTGGTAAAGCTTGAAAAAGATTTATTTCAAGCTTTATTTGATTATTTTTTTCTATTCTTCCTACTTGCTCAAAACTTATTTCATTTTTTTTAATTTCTTTTATTTCAAAAATATAATCTATAAAGTCCTCTCAATTAAAAAAAATAAATCTATCTCAAATTTTTGCCCTTAAGACCTTTGTGATTTGTCTAATTAAATTTTCTTCTTTTAAAATAAAAGAAAAATTAGTTGTCTCTAAATCTTTAAAATAAAATCTTTGCATAAATTTTTATTAAAAAATATTTTTTTAAAAATTTTACTCCAAACAAAAAAAATAGCAAAAAATATTTTTTGCTATTTTTGTATATCTAATATCAATTTCAATTCTAATTTATATTTTATATATTCAAGTAAATCTTTAAATTTTTTAATTTTAGGATTTT
>CAZRIS010000140.1:0-1647 GCA_964600205.1 uncultured Candidatus Peribacteria bacterium
TATTATTATAATCTTTTACTATATTATAATAAATTAAATTTGAAAAATTTAACATTTCCAATCTTTGTCTTAGCATTTTAAATATTTTTACTACATCATTTTTATTTTTTTCTTCATAAAATTTTAATACTTCTTCAACTTCATTTATAAGATAATCTTTTAATGTATATAAAATTTCTTCCATTTTTTTAAAATTTTTTTCATTATTAAATATATTTTGAAAAAAATCTAATTTTCTTCTTATATCAAAAATAAAATCAAAATCATATATAATATTATTTTTTCATAAATTCCATTTTTCATATCTATCATAATCAATAGTTAAAAATTGATAAATCATTATAAAAAATTTTTGTATTTCTTCTGGAACTTCATCTCTTAATTTATTTAATTCTATTCAATTCTCATTATTTTCTACATCTATTGAAACATAATTTCTTTTTTTTCAATTAACTAATTTTAAAAGTCTTGTCATTGGAAAAAATGGTGCAAAAAGTCTATTAATAGCCAATTGAACTTCTTTTGTAATTTCTTCTTTTTCATCTTTTATATTTATATCAAAAAAAGTTTGTTCTCATATATTATATTTTTTTCATCTTTCTTGAATTCAACTAATATTTTCATTTACTTCTAAATTAATTAATGAAAAAGGCTTATATTCTCATTCTTCTATTATTTCTCATAAATAAGGATTTTTTCATATTTTATTTTTGTATTTTTTAGCAAAATTAAAAAAATCATAATTTCATTTTTGATATTTTCATAAAATAAGATTTTCAGTATTTTCTATATAAATATTTTGTAATAAAAAATTAATTTTTTCTTCAATAGATAAATTTTTTTCTTTAATGTATTTTGAAATTTCTTTTAATATATGAATTTTTCTATATTCTATTAAATTTTTTAATTCTTTAAAATTTATATTATTAAATAAGATTTCTAAATCTTGATTATTTTTTATAAATCAATCTTTTCAAAAAAATATTTCTATATTCTCTGATTTTCAATCAAGAATTAAATTTATAATTTTTTTTCAGTTTAAATCTTTCAGTAGTTTTTCTAATTCCTTTTTTGTTTTTATATCATAAAATTTTTTTCAAAAAAATAATTTTATATTTTTAAAATTACTATATTTTATAAGAACTCTTATTTCAATATCATTTATAAAATTTTTAAACTCTTCTTCTGTTTGTCATAGAATAAAAATTTCAACTATGTCTAAAGGAATATTTTTTTCTAATTCAGAGATTGCTATTTTTTGATATTTTTTTAAATTTTCTATATATCATTTCATTAATTCAAAATCTTTTTTTTCAAAATTTTGTTTATTTTCTTCTTTTAAAATTTGATTTATATAATCATTTGTAAATTCTAATAATCAAAAAACTTCTTTATTTTGTTCAAAATAAAGCTCTTTTTCCAAATCTGGAATTTTATCAGAAAAATTTAGTTTATAAAATCTAGTCAAAAAAATAAAGTTAAAAAATATTTAACTTTATTTTAATATATTTTTTAAATAAGTCAACTAAAATACTTTTTAGCTTTCTACATGTTATAACAAGAGTAAAGACCCTTATTCTAATTCTTAATATTTATACTCCACCTTATCTCAAATATCAATAAACTCTACTCAAATTAAATTTTCAA
>CAZRIS010000141.1:0-1623 GCA_964600205.1 uncultured Candidatus Peribacteria bacterium
AGATTTATCAAAAGAAGCTAAAAATTATAATGAAAATGTAGAAAGAAAAGCAGAGGAAGTAGAAAAAAAACTTACTGAAGCTGAACAAAAATTATATAATGAATTATCTAAAACCCAAGACAAATTAAGTATAAATTATTATGATTTAGAAGATGATCAATTTTTCATAAAAAATCCTGAAAAAATAAAAAATATAACTGATAAAAATAAAATTCTAAATTTATTAAATACAAAAAATTTTAAAATAAATTTTTCAAATAAAAATTTTGATGAATTCAATGAAATAATTAACAGTAATTTACAAGATGATATAGACATTTTTCTTGCATTTCATAAAAAATTTCCAAATTATGAATTTAATTCAAAAGATATAAAATCTATAGATGTAAAAAGTATAAAAAATAGAGAAATACTTAAAAACTTTTTCATAGCATTAAAACCATTAACTTTAAGACTTTTATTAAAAAGAGAATTTGAAATAGATGAATTAAAAAATTTAGAAACAGTCTATAAAGATGTTGATTATAATAAAAGTAAAGAAAAAAAATTATGAAAATTTATAGATAAAGTAATATGAAGTTTTAATGTAGAAGTAACAATGAGTCCACTTGACTTTAAATGAATTATTGTAAAAAAAATAAATGAATTACAACAAATCTTTAGTTTTGATGAAATTGATGCATTTTTTAAGTGAGTTTTTGAAACATATAAAAAAAATCCAAATGAAGATAATACTAAAAATATAAAAAAAATTATACAAAAATTTAATGAAAAAAATAAAAATAAACTATATTTTCTTCCTTTTACAATGAAATTTTTTAAGGAAAATATTAAAAATTTTGAAAATGATAAATCCTTATCTAATAATATAAAAGTAATAAAAGAAATTATTTGAAAAACAAAACCAAAAGATATAAAAAAAGAAGATTATGAAGAAAAACCAATAATGCCTCCTAAAAGAATATGAGAATTTTTACAAAAAGATATAAAAACTCAACAAAAAGAAGCTCTAAAACTAAGTATAGATGAAATAAAAATATTATATAATAATGATTATGATAAAATAGATAAATTATTTTCTGAAAACATAGAACAAAATCCAAAATTATTAGAAAAATTTAAATGAAAAATAAATATATTATATTACCTTCCTTTAACAATAAAGAAAATAAAAAATTATTCAAAAATTAGTGATTTAAAAATTCAAACATACCCTTTATTAGAAGAAGTAATAAAAATGGACCCAAATTTCTATACTCAACATCTAACACTTAAAGAACAAAAAAAATTTTGATATATATATCTAAATGTATTAGAAAAAAATAATCAACTTGATGTTAAGCATTTAAAAAATATAAAAATACAAAATATACATTTTGCAATTTTACTATATAATATATTAAAAAATAAAATTAAAGATACTAAAAAACTCCAAAGCTTATTTAAAACACTATTATATGATGCTGATTTTAGAATTTCGTTAACAAATATAATAAATAAAAAAGATTTTGTTTTATTAAATGAAAAAGAAAAAAAAGAAATAAATGAAATGAAAAAACAAGTAAATAAAATATATAATGAACTAATATCTCAATATAATGAAGCAAAAAATGAATTAGATAA
>CAZRIS010000142.1:0-1572 GCA_964600205.1 uncultured Candidatus Peribacteria bacterium
GTTTATTTACATTTAGTTTCAAATTGATATGATGTAAAAATTTGAAAATTATATCGAAAAGAGATAGATTTTATTGCTATAAAAAATTGAGAAAAAAAGTATGTTCAAGTTAGTTATTTGATAACAGATGAAAATGTAAAACAAAGGGAATTTTGAAATTTATTGAAAATAAAAGATAATTATGAAAAAATTGTTGTAAGTATGGATTTGGTGAAGATTTGAGATTACGAAGGGGTAAAGCATTTAAGTATTTTAGAATTTATTGAAAATTATTAAAAATATGTGAAAATTTTACAAAAATTAGTAAGTATTTTACATAAAAAAATTAAAATTTTATAAAAAATCTTATCAAATGGCAAAAAATAACTATTTAAATGTACTGCTTATTTCTTGAAGCTGAATTATTTGAGGGCTTATAAACTATGCTTATCATCCTATTATGCTTCATTACTTAAGCTTGCAAGAGTTTGGGACTTTTTGAAGTTTGGTTGGAATGTTTAATATTTTGGGAATTTTGACAGTATGATTTGTATTATTTTTAAATAAAGAAATTTCAAAAAATATAAAAGATGAATCAAAAATAAAATTTATTTTTATAGAATCTTTAAAATTATTTTTTTATATTTGATTAGGAGCTTATTTGTTTTATTTTCTTTTTTCTGGAATAATAGCAGATTTTTTGAATATAAAAGATATAAAATTAATTTGGATTGTTTGAATAGCTATAATTTTTTCTTTTATTTGAATAAGTGAAAATGCAACTCTAAGATGACTTAAAAAATTTGAATTTATGAGTATTTTAGGGATTATCTCCCCTATTTTCAAACTTGCTTTGTGATTTTTACTTGTATTTTTTGGATTAAAAGTATTTTGAGCTATTTTAGGTTTTGTTTTGGGTTGAATTTTTACTTTTGTGATTAGTCTCTCTTATTTATTTAAATATTTTAAAAATACTCCTAAAAAATGAAATTTAAAAGATTTGCTTTGAGATTTTAAAAATAACAAAAGAGAAATAATAAATTTTTTCTTTGTAAGTTTATTTTTTGCAATTTTTATGAATATTGATGTAATTTTAGCTAAAAATATTTTTGATGATAAAGTGGCTTGAATTTATGCTTGACTTAGTGTACTTGGAAAATTTTTGATTTTTTTACTTTTATCTATTGAAACAGTTTATTATAGTCAAATAATGGAGTATTCAAAAAAAGAACTTCCAAAATATTTAATAAAAAATCCTGTTTTTTTAACTATAATTATTTCAGTTTTAGCTTTAGTATTTAATTATTTTTTAGGACATTTTGTTTTGAATATTTTAAAGTGAGAATTGGCAGAAAATACTTGAATTTATTTGCTTATTTTAGTTTATTTTAGTTTACTTTCTCTTATAAGTTTTTTTTCAAAAATTCTTATTTGATGGAAAAATTATTTGGTAAATTATTTTTTGGCTTTTTTAAGTATTTTTCTTATAATTTTAGTGTATAGTTTTTGAAAAGAAAGTTTATATGATTTTGTTTATAGTTTCATAATTACTTGAATAATTTGAATTATTTGAGTTAGTTATTTATTTTTTAG
>CAZRIS010000143.1:0-1571 GCA_964600205.1 uncultured Candidatus Peribacteria bacterium
ATTCAAACAGTTTTTTGCATTGAAACTTTTGTCATAGTAGCTGTATCATCAGCCAACATAGAAATATCATCAAGTAATGCTAAAAGTCAAACAGACATAAATTTTATTTTTTAAGAAATATTTTTTATTATATTGATTTTTTTATTTTTAAAAATTATTTTATAATAAAATTATTATCAATTGCTTTTAATATAGGATTATATGAATTTTTCTCATTTTTAATCATTTGATTAAATTTGTAATTATTTATTTTTAATAAAATTTTATTTTTATATATAAAATTTTTATAATATATAAAATAAATGCGAAAAATTAGAACAATTATTCACCAAACCAATAATATATATAAAATAATATTTACAAGAATATTAAAAATTCAAAAATCATATTTTAAAAAATTTAAAATTATAATACTAATAAGAAAAGAAAAAAATATACTATTTATAATAAATCCTTTCCTATCTTTATTAATAAAATAATTATATAGTACAAAATATTTTTCTTTTTGTCATAAAATATAATTTTGATTATTTCTAAAATTTACATTTCTTAATAAATTATATCGAGTTTCTTTAGTTAATCTTTTAAATTTTGTTTTCATTTTTTTTATAATAATTATAAATATTAAATCATCTTGAATATAATAATTAATTTTCTAATAATTTTTTTATTATTTATAAAAATATTTATAATAAATTCCCTCTCTTGTTTTTATAAAAATAACATTATTATTTTTTGATTTTTTGAAGAATAAATAAACAAAAATAGGAGTAAATATCATAAGAAAAAAAGCAAATATCTCAGGATATCTTTTATAAGTAATAAAAAAAAGTAGTATAAAAATTATTATAAAAACATAAAAATAATTATTTATAAGTTCTCTTATTTTTTTTCTTAAAACATAAGAAAAAACAGCAATACTAATAAATATAAAAAAAATTATCCAAGAATCTGATAAAACTAAACCAACAAAAGAATACACAAAGAAATATACGAAAAATAATCCCCAAAAAGCATCTGAATATTCTTTTCAAAGTTTAATAGCTTCTTTTGCTGATTTTCTATTTACAAAATAATACATTTGATTTCAAAAACGAAATAATTCTATTTTAGCACTTCAATTTATCATTTTTTTAAATTTTTCTTTGGAAAAGACATAGTTTTGATTATTTCTTAAATTTTCATTTCTAAACAAATCTTCAAAAAAAGACTTATTTTTTGAAATAGTTTTTTCTTGAGTTTCTGGTGATGTTTTAAACTTTGTTTTCATACTTTTTAATAATAATTACAAATATTAAATCATCTTAAATATAATAATCAATTTTTCTTAAAAATAACTTTCTTAGATAATTTATATAATTCATTTCTATTTTTACAAAATTTATCTTTTTCAATTCATTTATTAACTTTGTAATATACAATATTTTTTAACATTTCTTTTGAAAAATCTTTTGAGAAAAATATATAACTTTTAGGATTATAAAAAATTTCTGAATAAACTAAATCCTCTAAAAATGATGTTTTTATTGTGTTCATTTTTATTTTTTTGTTATTTTAATAAAATTATTTTT
>CAZRIS010000144.1:0-1567 GCA_964600205.1 uncultured Candidatus Peribacteria bacterium
TTTTTTCACTTTTCAGATTTTTCTCAAAATTTTTGTTCTAATTTTAATGCAAGTTTTTTGGGGCTTGGATAATATTTCAAATAATACCAAATAGCATAATCAATAATTTTTTGTGAAATTTTCATAGTTTTTAAAAATTAAATTTTTATATTTCTAAAAGTCAAAATAACCACATAGGTATTTTATTATCCTCTCAAACAATTATATTATCTGAAATTATAAAAGAATTTTTAATATTTTTTACTTGCTTTCTTGTTTTTGTTTTTCATCAAATTTCAAAAATATATTCTTTATCATTATATTTTAAATTTATATCTCAACTTCTTGGTAAAAAAATATCTGTCTTTAATTCATTATAATTATTTATCAATCTTTTTAAAAAATGTATAACAAAAGCTTCTCTTATAATTCAAATATTTACATCTTTATTATAAGCATAATATAAATTAGGATTTCAAAGATAAATTTTAAATTCTTTTCTAATCAAATTATTGACTTCCGGACTTTTAGAAACTAAATTTATAACTCAAATTTTACTTAAAATAAAAATAATATTTTCCAAAGTATCTTGATGAATTCATATTTTTTTTGCCAAATTATTATAATTCAAGTCTCAAGGTAAAGTATTTGCTATAAAATAAAATAATTTTTTTATTTTTATAAGAGTTGAAGATTGAGAATTTATAAAACTTGGTAAATCTTCCAAAATAATTTTTTCTCAAGTATTAAAAATTTTTTCAAAAAAATCTACTTCTTCAAAATCTTTTGAATATGGATAAAATCAAGTTTTTAAATACTTATTTATATATTCTTTTTTTATTTTTGAGGACAAATCAAAACTTATTTTTTTATAATTTTTTATAATTTCTTCAAAAAAATATTTTTCAACTTCAATATCATAATGAAATTTTAAAAATTCTTGAAAATCAAAAGGAAAAACTTTCAAAATTTTTACTCTTCTTTCCAAACTTGCTGTTCATTTTACAATATCTAAACTACTACTTCATGAAAAAATAATTTTTTTATCAGGAAAACTATCAACAATATTTTTTAATTCCAAAGTCCAATTTGGATATTTATGAATTTCATCTATCATTAGATTTTCAACTCAATATTCTTGCAAAATCTCATAAGCAATTTTAAAAAGTCAATTTGATAAAATTATACTATTATCAGCTGAAATATAAAAACTATTTTTATTTTGCTTTGCAAACTGTAAAAGTGCAGTTGTCTTTCAAATTCATCTTTCTCCTACTATTCAAATAACTTTTATATCTTTTTTTAAATCACTATAAAAATATCTAAAAAAATCAATTTTAGTATTTTCTACTAATCTATCACTTATAGATTTTAAAATTTTAAACATTCTTTTATAATCAATTATAAAAATAAGCTAATTTTATTATAATCAATTAGAAAAGAATTACAAATTTTTTAATATTTTTATACAAAAAAAAGAGCCAAAGCCCCTTATAATCCTAAACCTTACCCTTCATACTCTCATATCCAATCTCCACAAATTCATCAACTTTATTAAAATCTAGTAAATCAAATTCTTTAAAATCTG
>CAZRIS010000145.1:0-1565 GCA_964600205.1 uncultured Candidatus Peribacteria bacterium
AATTTTTTAGTTTATATCTAGAAGCATACATTCCTGCAGGATAACCTGCACTTCAAGCTCAAATTATTATTAGGTCATACATATTTTCCATAATTTTTATTTTAAGAATTAAAGATTTGTTTTATTTTACTTATTTTTTTTGAAAAGCAATTTTTCTTTTTTGTTATTTTTATTATAATTTAAAAAATTTTATTTAGAAAAAAATATTTTATGACTAGAAAAAAATCTCTTAGAGAACTTGAACAAATACAACAAAATCTTGAGTATAGAAAAGATAATTTAAAGGTAATTATAGCAGATATAGTTTCTCCTTTGGAAGAAAAGGAAAATGCTAATTTAAAAGATAGAATGATTGAACTTGAAAATCTAGTAAATACTTATTGATGAATAGTTATAGTGAAACATATTCAAAAAAAATTAAATCCAGATTATAAAACTTTTATTTGAACTTGAAGATTAGAAGAAATAATGGAAGAAATGAAAGAAAATGATGCAAATATTTTGATACTTTGAAATATTTTAAAACCAAGACAAATATATAATTTAAATGAAAAATTAAAATTAATATGAGCAAAAGCTTGGGATAGAATTGATTTAATATTAAAAATTTTTGAAAAACATGCAAAAAGTAAGGAAGCAAAACTTCAAATAGAGTTAGCTTCTATAAAACATATGTGACCTAGAATTTATGATATGTGAATGGAATTATGAAAACAATGAGCTTGAGTTTGAACAAGATGAAAATGAGAAACAAATACTGAAATAATGAAAAGACATTTACAAAAAAGGGAATTGCAAATAAAAAAAGAGTTGGCTCATTATGAAAAAGTAAGAGCTCAACACAGACAATCAAGAAAAAGAAAATGAATAAAGACTGTTTGAGTTGTAGGTTATACAAATGCTTGAAAGTCAACTCTTACAAATATTTTGACTAAGAAATGAGTTTTGGCTGAAGATAAATTATTTGCTACACTTTGAACTTCAGTAGGGAAAATGATTTGTAATTATTATTATGATTCTGAAACTTGAAAATATTCTCCTCCAAAGGAAATTTTGATAAATGATACAATATGATTTATAAGAGATTTACCTCCAAATTTGATAGAAGCTTTTAAATCAACTTTGGAAGATTCTATAGAAGCAGATTTACTTTTGCATGTAATTGATGCTAGAGATGATAAATTAGAAGAAAAAATTGAAGTAGTTGATAATATTTTAGATGAAATTTGAGCTAATCAAAAAAAACTTTATGTTTTTAATAAAATAGATTGATTAAGTGATGAAAAATTTATTTATAAACATAAAAAAATAGTTGATTGAGAAGAAAAAGTAGAAGAAAAAATTTATAAAAATAAATTAGAATTTTTAAAAGAAAGATATAAAAATCTAAATCCTATATTTATTTCAGCAGTAAAAAAAATCTGAATTGAAGAATTAAAAGATAGAATTTCAAAAGAATTATAGTTAATTTGAGGAATTTTTAATTATCAAAAAGTGTGTAAATTTAATAATTTACACACTTTTTTAAATACTCCCACTTTTTAAATACTCTCTAATTTTTTTTT
>CAZRIS010000146.1:0-1559 GCA_964600205.1 uncultured Candidatus Peribacteria bacterium
AAAATCCCTCAAAGTAATATGAATTTTTACTTTTTCTAAAATATAATATAAGTGACTAAAACTTATTTTTATAGTTAGTTGTAAAATAAAAATGCAGATTATTTTTAGATATAAATTTAAAGCTCAGGGGGGGTAAAATTAAATTGATTTATAAAATTTATTGTTTCTAGAAAAATATTTTACTAGAATTATTATTTATTTTAAAATAAATCTTGATTTTTGTTCAATTAGTTAACAAAAAAACCTTGATTTTTGTTCAATATTAAATATACTTACTTTTGTAAGTATATTTTTTAAATTAATTCTATGATAGAAAGAAAACAATATTTTGATATAAAAAAATGGATTTGAAAAGAGAAAATTATTATTTTAAAAGGAGCAAGGCAAGTAGGAAAAACTACTTTGATGAAAAAATTAGAAAATGATTTAATAAAAGAGTGAAAAACTACTATTTTTCTTTTTGCTGATGATATTAATAATCAAAAAATATTTAAAACTCCTGATGATTTAATTTATTTTTTGGATTTTAAATTTGATTTAAATTCTACTAATGAAAAAATTTATGTATTTATAGATGAATTTCAATATATCAAAAATGCAGGATTATTTTTAAAAAATATTTTTGATAAATATAAGAGTAAATTACAAATTATAGTTTCTGGTTCTTCTAGTTTGGAAATCACTAAAAATACTGAATTTTTAACTTGAAGAAATATAGAATTTTATATTGATAGAATAAATTTTAAAGAATTTTTAGAATATAAATTTTCCAAAAAAATTAATTTTAATTTGAATGAATTAGATAAAATACAAAAATTTTATTCTTTTTTTGAAAAAGATTTAGAGAAATATTTTATTGAATATTTATCTTTTGGATGATACCCTGAAATTGTTTATACAAAAATTGAAGATGAAAAGTTATTAATATTAGACTCAATTTATAAAAATTATATAGAAAAAGATATTATAGCTTTTTTAAAAATTGAAAATATAACTGCTTTTAATAATTTAATAAAAATTTTATCATCACAAGTATGAAATCTTATGAATAAAAATGAAATTTCAAATACTATTTGAATTTCTAGAAATACTTTGGATAAATATTTAGATATTTTAAAAGGAACTTTTATTTTTAATTATTTACCACCTTATTTTACAAATATTAGAAAAGAACTTACAAAAATGCCAAAAGTTTTTTCAGAAGATTTAGGTATATTAAATTATGTTTTGTGAAAAAATTTAAGTTTAAAAAATGAATTGGATTTAGGTCAAATTGTTGAAAATTTTGTTTATAGGGAACTTAAAAATAAAGATAAATTTTCAAAATTATATTTTTATCAAACAGTTTCAAAAGCAGAAATAGATTTTGTATATGAAGATTTTGATAAAAAAATTTCTATACTTGAAGTAAAATATAGAAATAAGGTTCAGATTCCATCAATTTTTAAAAGATTTGAATGAAATTATAAGGATAAATTGAAAAATAAGATTATAATTACAAAAAATATATGTGAATATAAAAATTGAGTTTATTTTATCCCAGCTTGTATTATAAGTTT
>CAZRIS010000147.1:0-1554 GCA_964600205.1 uncultured Candidatus Peribacteria bacterium
TTATTTTAATTCTAAACTATAATTAAAATCCATTTTTTCCTCTGTTATTTTTAATTCTTCCTCAAATTTAGCTCATAATTTTTCTAAATTTTCTATTAAATCATCAACTAAATTTTGAGCAACAGAAGCTCAGGAACTAATTCAAAGATTTTTTACTCAATTTAAAAATTCTAAATCCAAATCTTCAAATTTATCTATTAAAATAGATTTTATTCAAGCTTTTTCTCAAATATTTTTTAGTTTATTAGAATTTGAAGAATTTTTAGAACCTACAATAATTAAAGCATCTATATTTTTTTGCTTAATTAATTCCTTTACAGCTTTTTGTCTATTTGTAGTAGCATAACATATGTCTGATGTTTTTGGTTTTTCTATTTGAGGAAAAATTTCAAAAATATATTTCTCTAAAACTTCTTTATCTGAAACTGATAGAGTAGTCTGAGTAAGTAGAGCTAATTTTTGATTAGCTAATTTATTTTTTAATAAATCAATATCTTCTTTATTTTCTACTATGTAAATATTATTTTTATCTTCTCATAAAATTCAAAGAGCTTCTTGATGTTTTTTTTGTCAAATATAAATAATTTTATATCATTTTTTTAAATAATTTTGAGCTTCTAGGTGAACTTTTACAACCAAAGGACAACTTGCATCAATATATTTTATTCATCTTTTTTTTACTTCTTTTACATATTCTGGACTTACTCAATGAGCTGAAAAAATCATAATAGATCATTTTTTTATATTATCTAGATTTTCTTCAAAAATAACTCATTTTTTCTTATAATACTCAACAATTATTTTATTATGAATAATTTCATGATTTACAAAAATTGGAGCACCATAAATCTCTAAAGCTCCATTTAAAATATTTATTGCTCTATCTACTCAAGCACAATAACCTCTTGGACTTGCTAAAAATATTTTTATCATTTACTATATTTTATAAACCTAATTTTTCTATTAATTCTTTTGTTACTCATTCAATACAATTATTTGCATCAATTTCTATAAGTTTTCATTCTTTTTTATATTCTTCTACAACTGGCATAGTTTTATCAAAAAATTCATCAATTCTTTGTTTTATAGAATCTTCATTATCATCTTTTCTTACTTCAAGCTTATCTCAAGTCTTTGGGTCATAATTAAAACTAGATAAAAAAGTTTCACCTGTTTTTGGATTATATTTTCTACCAAGAAGTCTTTTTTCTGCTATTTCTCTTGGTAAATCAAAAAATACTACTTTATAATCTCAAAGAATTTTATCAGCTGTAGCTTTATTTCAAGCATTTCTTACAAGTCCATCAAAAATAATTTTTTCTGAGTTAGAATTATTAATAAAGTCTATTAAAATATCTTCTATTAATTCTGGAGAAACTTGTTTTCAAGCTTCTATTGTTTCTTTTACTTTTTTTCAAAGTTCACTATCTTCTTTAGCTAATTTTCTAAGAGCTCATCCAGTTTCAAATATATTAAAACCAAATTTTTCTTGTAAAATTTTTCATTGAGTTCATTTTCCTGAACCTTGTATTCAAATAAAAACTAATTTCATAA
>CAZRIS010000148.1:0-1552 GCA_964600205.1 uncultured Candidatus Peribacteria bacterium
GGTTATTTAGATAAAGTTTTATTTAAAAAAAGAAAGCCAAGAACTTCAAAAATTTATCAATTTAGAATAAATAAAAAATATAGAGCTTTTTGATATTATGATGAAAAAGATAATACTATTTTTAGAGTTATAAAAATTTCAGATCATCAAGACTAGAAAAATAATTTTTTCTAGTTTTTTTGATTAATTTTGTTTTTAATGATATAATTTTTATAAAATATTTTTTATAGTTATTTTATGAATAATTTGGATAATAAGGTAGTTGTTTTTACAGATTTAGCTGATTATACTTTAAAGTCTTCTCTTCTTACTGCTAAACAGTTAAAGGAATTTGTTATAGATAAACAAGATGAAATTATTTTACCTTTAATAAAAAAATATAATTGAAAATTAGTGAAATATCTTTGAGATTCTTATATGATTTTATTTGATAATATAGATAATAGTTTAGATTTTTCTATAAGATTACAAAAAAAATTACAAGAGTATAATAAAAATATTAAATTTAATTTAAAAAAAATAGAATTAAAAATAGTTTTAAATTATTGAAGTATTTTAAGAAAAAAGACTATTTTATGAGAAGAATATTTTTGAGATACTATAAATATTGCTTCTAGAATTTTGGAAAAAACTCCTAGAAATAGAATTTTTATAACAAAAACTATATTTGATAAAATTAATAATGATTCTATTATTTTGGCTAAATTGTGAGTTTATAGTTTTAAATGATTAGTTTATAAAATTCCTTTGTATGAAGTTGTTTATGATAAAAATTTAGTTTGAGATTCAAAAGAATTATTATCTTGAAAAGTGAAGTTTTTAAATTTGGAAGAAAAAATAAGAAATATAGATGATATTATTTTTAAGGTTTCTTCTGTTGCTTTTTTGCTTACTATTCAACCAATTCCTTTATTTGATAATTATTTTTTAGTTTTATTACATATTTATCTATTAAAACAAATAGCATTAAAATATAATATAAATTTATCTAAAAAACAGATAAAAGAAATAATATCAACTATTTTTTTAAGTATAGGTTGAATTTATTCTACTAATCAATTAATTACTTGATTATCAAAAATTTGACTACCATTTGTTTGATGATATTTAATGGCTCCAACAAATTTTGCTTTGACTTACTGACTTTGAAAAGTTTTTTCTAATTATTTTTATTATAAAGAACAAAAAGAAGAATTAACTAGTCAAAATATAAAAGATATTTTCTTGGGTTCCAAAGATAAATGATTAAAATTAGCTAAAAAACAAAAAAATGAGATTATGAAAATTTGAAAAGAATATAAAAAAAGATTTGCAGATCAGATTTGAGAATTTAAGGATTTATTAGATGATTTTAAAAAAAATATATGAAAGGATGTTTAATCTTCAAAAGGGAGCAGTTTTTTTTACAAGGGGCTAAAGCCCCTTGTTATTTTTTTGTTCCCTCTTCTAGAAGGGGGTTAGGGGGATGGTCAACACTCTAAAATCCCTGCTGTCCTTCGGCCGAGCTCCCTTTTAAAAGGGAGCAATTTTTTATATTTTTTTGTTTCACAAA
>CAZRIS010000149.1:0-1546 GCA_964600205.1 uncultured Candidatus Peribacteria bacterium
AAAAAAATCCAATTAGTTTGAATAGCAAAAAAAGAGGAAATTTTGTATGTGATAGAACCTAAATATCCTTCTATTCCTGCAAACCATCCCTCTAGCCCCTTTCTAGAAGGAGAAAATATAAGTAAATCATATATTTTCAAAGAAATAAAATTAAAAAAAGATAGTTTGGAGTTAAGATTAATTCAGAAAATAAGAGATGAAGCTCATAGATTTGCAATAACTTTTAATAGAGATTCTAGGATAAAAGCAAGCAAAAAAAATATTTTGGAAAGCTTGCCTTGAATTTGACCAAAAACTAGAAAAAAAATTTTGAATAAATATTGAAGTTTGGAAAATTTAGCAAATACAAATAAAGAAGAATTAAAAAAATTTTTATGAAAAAAAGTTTTTGAGATTTTAGAAAATCATGGAATAATTTAAAAAAGTAAAGTTTTTTTTAAAACTTTACTTTTTTAATATTTGATATTCTATACAGGTACAAAAGGAGAAAAAACTAATCTATTATTATCATCTTTTACAAAACTATCATCCAAAAATTCCAAATTTAATTCACTTCTATATCAAGCATTTCACCTTTGAAGCATTTTATATCAAGTAGTTTTTATTTTATAAAAAATATCATATCTATTACAAGTTCTAGGACAAATATCATCTGTAGCATAATATCATCTAGAAGGATTTTCTATTGCACTAGTATCACAAAGTCTTCAAGTAAAAATCAAAGCCCAAGGATAATATAAATCAATTCAAATATTTTCTTTTTGATTCTCTAGATTTTTAAATAATTCTTTTCTATTTTGCATATAATCAATTGCAACTCTTTTTATTCAAAATCTTTCTAAAAATCATCTAAATAAATCAAGCCCAACTTCTGCACTATTATAAAATTTTAATTGCCATTTGACTATTTGTTCTCTTAAAGCTAGTTTTTCTTCTTCTTTTTTATTTTTTATAAGTTTTCAAGAAGGATGAGCTTCATATCAATAAGTATCAATAAGTGGTGTTTTTAGTTGTTTATGTAAAAGTCTACCTATACAAATATTTAATTTTTTATACTTTTTATTAATTAGATTCAAAACTCAAAAATCATTAACTATTACCTCAATAGGATTTTTAATTTTTAAATCATTTAAATATTTAAGTCATTCTTCTAATCTAGAAAGCATTTTATCTCAAACATAAGGAGTAACCAAAACAAATGTTCTAACCTTATGTGGTGGAAAATTTTTATTAAATTCCTTGAAATTTTCAATTGCTTTTTCAATTTCTATTTTGGTAGGAGTTAAATATTCACAATTATCACTTCAATAATAAATTCCAGAAATTTTATCAAAAGCATTATTTCAAAGTCTTTTTTTTATTTCTCTAATACTCATAAAATTTATTTCATATTGAGGAGAGATAGTTTCAGCTAATTCTCCTGGAAAATTTTGCATAAAAAAATTAGCAAGCTCTCTATCTTTTTTTCACTGAGATAAAAGCTTGTTTTTATTTAAAAGTTCAAAATATTCCAAATTTGTTCAAATGTGCAAAAAAAGTTCCATAA
>CAZRIS010000150.1:0-1544 GCA_964600205.1 uncultured Candidatus Peribacteria bacterium
GCTTGTGATAAAATTATTGTAGCTCACAATGCTCATAATGTTTTTTTAACTCATTCTAAAACCTTACTTTTTGAACTTTCAATACTACTTCTTCAAGTATCTAATTTTCCATCCAAAGCCATTTTTAATTTATTTAATAATAAAACTTTTATATTTATAATTGAGTTTTAAACAATTTTCACTCATTTGTCAAGTTTATTTTACTTTTTTTTTGTTTTTTGTCAAAAAAAATAGACTCTCAAATAAACTCTATCATTTTTTTATTATCAATTATTCCATCCTGCTATCCTATTTTTATCCTGTGATCCTGTTACTTTTTTTCTTGCAATTCTTCTATAAACAATTTAGTTGCAAGTATAAATTACAACTTCTGTTCTTTTATCTAAACTATCTATATCAGAAAAGGTATCATTTTTTTTCTATAAGTAATTGTAGATATGTATCTTTTTAGTCTATTTTTCTGTTTACCAATATTAGGTAGATAATAATTTTTATTTTTTTTATTATACTAATAATTTACCAAATTAAAATAATCTATTTTATAACTATTTTCCTTAAATATAATTTTTGTAACAGATGCATTTTTTATATGTGAAAACTTTGTTATAAAATAATAATGTAAGTTAGCATTATTATTTTTACCAAACAAAAATAAATAAATTAGATGATTTATTGTTCAAGCATGTGATACAATCACAATTTTTTTATGATGCTTATTAAATATATTATCTTTTAAAAAATCATATAATCTATTATGTATATCTAAAAAACTTTCTCACTGTCAGTATTTTTTAGTTTTTTCATATCTTAATAAATATGGATTTATCTTTTTTCTATTTTCAGGTGTAAGTTTATAATTATTTTTTTCTGGAAATACATTCCATTCTCTCAATCTCTTATCAACTATAATATCATTTCAATTAGATAATAATTTTGCAGTCTCATAAGCTCTTTTATAATCTGATGAGAAAAATAAATCTATATTTTTTAAATCTTTTAGTAAAAGGAGTGATTTTACTTGCAAAATTCATTCTTCTGTTAATTTATAATCTATCAGTCATTGTTTTACATTTTTACTATTTCACTCACTTTGTCAGTGTCTTATAAGATATATTTCTTGCATATTATATTTTTAAATTATAAAAAATCAAAAAATCAGTTATATATTTCAGAATCCAATGAACTTCTCCTTCATCATTCTGGAAATACAGGAACAATATTATATTTTCTGTATATATTTCTTTGAATTTTTACATTATTTTTTAAAAAAATATCTAATGTTTTCTCAGAAAAATCAATAAATCTATCATATCAGTAAAACTTATACTTTCATGGACAAAAAAATTTAAACAAATCCTTATTAAAAACTTCTATATCATATGATATGCTATTTAATCAAGTATTTTTTTAATAATAAAATCTTTATATTTACAATTGAGTTTTAAGCAATTTTCACTTATTTGTCAAGTTTATTTTACTTTTTTTATTCTTTGTCAAAAAAAAGCCCCTTTGTAAAAAAGGAAGCCTTTTAAATTTTAATAATC
>CAZRIS010000151.1:0-1540 GCA_964600205.1 uncultured Candidatus Peribacteria bacterium
AAAGGCAGGTTGCTGGTGCTTCATAGGGCCTGTTCCCTCCACACTCTCTTGATATTTATCAAGTAGAATTATTATATATAAATTTTTTTTATTGCAAATTTTAATATTCTAATTGTCTATAATTTTTATTAACTTCTTCAAAATGTTTTTGTTGATTTTGTTTTGCTTTTAGAATTATTTCTTTACTAGGATTTATTTCTTTAAATAATTTATCCATTTTAGATATAACATAATCAATTTCCTTGCTTATTTCTTTTCATATTTCAGTTAAATTAGCATATTTATGAATGACTTTTTGAAGTAATTTCGTTTTTATGTAATAAAGAACTATTTTATCAAGCCACATTTTATTGTTTCATAAAAATCAATTTTTATAAGCTTTCATTATTATATACATAGTTGGAGCAAAAGCATGATATCCAAGAAAAACTCATTGCAAATGTCTAGCATCTGGTCTAATTGCTGAATAATATTTATATTCTATTTTATTTGTCATTATGGGGTCAAATTGCAAAATCAAATTTAATTTATTATGAGAAGATTCATGAATAATAGCTTCTAAATTATTTATTTCTGGACTAGTAGAATCAATAGTATATCACATATAAAGGTGACCTATACATTCTTTATATGAAGCTGAATTATGCATAGATCTAGCTGTACCAAGTGGAATAATTTTTGTAATTATTTGATTTAGTTCATCATAAATTCCTTCATCAAGTTTTTTTAAAATGTTAAAAGTTTTTTTGTAAACCAAAAGCCAATCCTCTTTGGATTTTTCTCACCAATTTCATGAAATAGCTCACTGTTTTATATGATCTGGGTGTGCTTCTTGTTTATTATATGGATTATTATCTAAATTTGTTAGTTTTATATTAGTTCAAGCTATTTTTTCTCATTTATTTTGAGTTAAATTAGGTGAATCTATTCATTCATTAAAAAAAATATTTAACTCATTTTTGAAAATATTTTTATAATTATTAATATCTCATAAATCTGAATTAAATCATTCTATTATTTCAAAATAAAAATAATTTATAAGTGAAGAATTATCTGCATTTAGAATAAAATCTTTATTATCTGTTTTTAATAATTTTTCTATTTCTGTAGATAAAAATCATTTTTCTTGTAAATTTTTTAATCTTTCTAATAACAAATTATAATATTTTTCTTTGTATTCTTTTAAAAGAGGGGAGTTTTTAGTCCCTAAAACATAATATTTTAAATTTTCCATATTTTTTAAATATTATTTTTAAATTTTTCTAGAAATATAATATTCTTTTTATGAAAAAAAACAAAAAAAAGATTTTGAAAAATCAAAATCTTTAGAAAAATTTAATTTTATCTGCATTTGGGTGATTTCTTAATTTTTCAAGAGTTTTAGCTTCTATTTGTCTAATTCTTTCTCTTGTAACTCAAAATTCTTTTCATACTTCTTCTAAAGTATGCATATCTCATCAATCAAGACCAAATCTCATTATAATAATTTTTCTTTCTCTTGGAGATAAAAAATCAAGCATTTCATATAAATTTTCTTTTA
>CAZRIS010000152.1:0-1519 GCA_964600205.1 uncultured Candidatus Peribacteria bacterium
TAGCTTCATCTGTTTCTTTAAAAAGCAATTCTCCTGAAGGAATAAATCTTTCTTGACATAATAATTCTAAATTATTTAATTCTTGTTTATCTAAATCCTTTAATATTTTTATATTTTCAAACATTTTTTTTTAATTAAATTTTAATATAAAGTATATTTTTTCAAATTTAAATCTCTTCTATTTCCAAATTTTTAATATTTTTTAAAACCTCATTTAATATAAAACTAACTATATTGATTGCTTCTTGTTTTTTTATCTCTATATTTATGTCTTTCAAGAAAAAAGCAAAAATATTAGCTGTAAATTCTATAATATCATCTTGTTTTTTTTCTAAAAGCTCTATAAGTCTATTTGTAAGTAAACTAGAATAATCAGAACTACAAGCTAAAATAATATCTTCAACCCAAGAATTTATTCTTTTTTGAACAGAAAAATCTATATTTTTTTCATCAAATAAAATTTTTTGGCTAGATTTATAGTCAAAATTTATTTTAGATTTTTGGCTTATTTCTCTTATTTTATCTGAAATTGGTAAATATATAAGACTTAAAATTCAAAGCAAAAAATTAGAAGGATATCATTTATCTATAAGTTTAAAAAGCAATTCAAGTATTTTATCAAATCTTTTATCTATAATTAATTTTACCAAAAAATTTGCTAAAAGCATATCTTGCTTTTTAGCTTTTTTTTCATCTTTTTGAGTCCTTTTTATTCAAGCACTTGCTTTTCTTACTTGCTCTTTAAATTTTTCTGCTGCTTCTCTTGCTTTTTCAGCTGAAGCTCAACCAGATTCTCAAGGACCTTCATCAGGAATGTAGTCTTCTAGACTCATTGTTTTTTTATAAAAATTTTATTAATTTTATTATACTATATTTTTTTTATTTTCACAAATTTTGTCTTTGTTTTTTTGTTTTATATTTAGCAATATTATCTGTATGACCATTTAATTTTATATAATCAATAACTCTTCATATATAATTTGCTAAATCTTCATAATCTTTTACTCAATAAAAATAAATAACTCAATTATCATCTGTTCACTCTATTTTTAAATTTCAAATTCTTAAAATTGTTTGTAAAAATCATTTTTTATTACTCATTGAAGACTTTATATCCATAATTTTTAATTCTTTTCTATGTCTAAAAAATATTCAATTTCTTATTTGTTTTATAACTCTTCTGGTTGTAAAAAGCAAAAAACTATCTTTGTATAAAAACCAATAATAAAAAATTATCAAAATTATTGAAATTATAATTAAAATTATTGAATATAATTTATAATCAAAATAATATAATAAACTTGAAATAATTATTACAAAAACTATGAAAGAAAAAATTATCCAAAATTTTGAAAAGATAAAACTAATTATATTTTCCTTTACTCTGAATAAAACTTTTTCTCAAGAATATTGTCATTTAAATTCTTTTTTCATTTTTATTTTATTTAAAAATAAATTTTTATACATCTATCAACTCCTCAATTATCTTTAAAAAAACAAAATTGTAAATTATTTTTTT
>CAZRIS010000153.1:0-1518 GCA_964600205.1 uncultured Candidatus Peribacteria bacterium
ATTTTTTTGCTAATTCTTTAATTTGAGGAATATATTCATACCAAATTCCAAATCAAAATAATTCCATTTATAATTATCACAAAATAAAAAAAAACTTAAAAAATAGTTTTTTTCTAGAAATTAATACAAAAATCAAAATAACCATATAGGAATCTTATTTGATTGTCAAATTATAATATCATCTAAAATTAAATAAGATTTTTTTAAATCTTTTATCTGTGAAAAATCCTTTGTTTTTCATCAAATCTCAAAAATATAATCATATATTTTAAAATCTCCTACTTTTGAATAACTAATATTTTTTATAGAATTAGAAACTTGATTTAATACAAAATTTTCTCTTATAGTTCAAATATTTACTTCTTTATTTAAAAAATAATTTATAGAATAATACAAAACTGAATTATCTAAAAAAATTTTACTAGTATTTTTCATTATATTATAACCATAAACATCTTTTAATAAAAATCTCACTAATCAAACTTTTTGTAAAATTTCTAAATAAAAAGATGTTGTTTTATGGTCTATTTCAAGAGTCTTTGCAATTTTATTTATATTTATAGTTCAAGGTGGATTTATAGCTAAATAGTTTAAAATTTTTTTAAAAAATAATAAATTTCAAGTATGCAACTTATAAAAATTAGAAATATCTTCAAAAATAGTTTTTTCTATTGTTTCATTAACTTTTCTATATTCTAAAATATCTTTTTTGTTAAAATAAGGATAATATCAAAATTTTAAATATTCTTTAAAATATTTTAAAATAGCTAATTTTTCAGAAATAAAAGAACTAATTTGATAATTTTTTTGTAAAATATCTTCAAAACTTATTTTTTCAAAATCAAAATCATAATTAAAATTTAAATATTCTCTAAAAGAAAATCCCTCTAAATAATATAAAACAGCTCTTCTACTTAAATCATAATTTCAAATTTTTAAATCCAAACTAGAACTTCCTGAAAAAATAATTTTTAAATCAACAAAACTATCATAAATATTTTTTAATTCTTGATTCCAATTTTTATATTTATGTATTTCATCAATTATCAGTAATTCCCCTTCATATTCTCTCACAAATTTCTTTGTAAAATCAAAAAGAGTATTTTCTAAAAAATATATATTATCAGCAGAAATATATAAATTTTTTTCACTTTTTCATTTTTGTTTTAAATATTGTAATAAAAGAGTAGTTTTTCAAACTCACCTAGCTCAAATAATTCAAATTAATCTTTCAGAAAAATCAATTTCATCATAAAGATATCTTTTTTTCTCTGAAAGATTTTTTAATAAACTCTCTTGAATTTCAAAAAAATTTTGCATTTTATTTTAAAATTAGAATATATTCCAATAAATTATATCTTTTTTTGGAATAAAATCAAATTTTTAAACAAAAAAGCTAGAAAATTTTCTAGCTTTTCTAAATAACTTCTATTTCATTTCTCCAAATTTCTTCTAATTTTTGTCTTTTTCTAATTTCTTTTATTTCTCCATCTTTCATAATCATTACTTCTCAGCTTT
>CAZRIS010000154.1:0-1504 GCA_964600205.1 uncultured Candidatus Peribacteria bacterium
AAAAAACAGCTTAGGAAAAGGATTTTATCCCAAAATCCTCTTTTTTAGGTGCAGAAGGTTAATGTTTTATTTTATAGACTAATAAAAAAATTTTTTTTTGAGAAAAATTTTTATATAATAGTTATATCTTATAATTAATAAAAAATATGTTAAAATTATCAAAAAAATGATCTTATGCATTAAAAGCTATTATTTTTATAGCAGAAAATCAAGAGAAATTATTAAAAATAATTGATATTTCAAAAGAATTAAAAATTTCAGAATCTCTTCTTAGAAGGATTATTGCTGAAATGGAAAAATCATGAATTTTGATAACTTCAAAGTGAAGAAATTGAGGAGTATGATTATGAATGGAATTAAATCAAATTTCTGTTTATGATATTTTAAATAGTGTAGGGGAGGAGCTTTGAATAAGTGACTGTACAAAATGAATTTTTTGTGAGAATAATAATAATTGTAATACAACAGAGCTTTTATCAAATATCCAAAAATCTTTTAATTGAATTTTAAAATTACAGACTTTAGATAAAATAATAAAAAAATAATAGTTCAAAATTGAACTATTATTTTTCATTTTTTGAGAAATCAACTTTTATTCAAGGTCCCATAGCATTACAAATAGTAACAGAATTTATATATTTACCTTTTGCTCAGCTAGGTTTTACTTCTTCAATAACATTTAAGAAATATTTTAAATTTTCAAGTAATTTTTCTTTACCAAAAGATAATTTACCAAAGATAGAATGAACATTACCTTGTTTATCTGTTCTTATTTCAATTTTACCTGCTGCTATTTCTTTTATAGCTTTTTCTAAGTCTTGAGTAACTGTTCAAGCTTTTGGATTTGGCATAAGACCTTTTGGACCTAAGATTCTAGCAATTTTACCTAAATGTCTCATCATAGAAGGAGTAGCAACACAAACATCAAAATCAAGGTTTACATCTCCTCTTGCTATATCTTCTATTAAATCTTCTCCTCAAGCAATAACTGCTCCAGCTTTTTTAGCTTCTTCTGGATTTCAATCTGTAAAAGCACAAATTTTAGGAGTTTTTCAAGTTCAATGTGGTAAACTTAAAGTAGTTCTAATCATTTGATCTTGATATTTTGGATCAAGATTTAGATTGAAGTGAATTTCAGAAGTAGGGTCAAATTTTACAGTATTAGTTTTTTCTAATAATTCAACAGCTTCTTCAGGTGAATAAGCTAAATCTTGATTAATAAGCTCTAAAGCTTTATTATATTTTTTACCATGTTTTCTTGCCATATAATTTTTATTAAAAAATAAAGGTACTAACGATATTATGCAAAATAATATCTTCCTTTTGTTTTTACAAAAGTGCAAAGATTATATTAAAAAAAATATAAAAGTCAAAAAAAACTATCTTGAAAAAATTTTTTTTGTTTATATAATAAATTCACTTTTTATTTTCTGGCTTAGCCAAGTGGTAAGGCAGGAGACTCTGAATCTCTGATCATAGGTTCGAATCCTATAGCCAGAGCCAA